>JAITKH010000068.1 GCA_031278535.1 Planctomycetota bacterium
TCGTATTCCGGGTGCCTGACCCAAGGAAGGTGCGCGTGGAGGACGACGGCGAGCCATCCTTCAGGCATGCGATTGCCCGCCTGACAGGTACGCCTCGGCCTTGCCTGCCGCCAGGGCGCCGCAGTTGGCCGAGCCGAGCCATCCCGACATGAGGATGCCCTGCGAGCCGCAATGGAACAGTCCCGGAATCGTCCGGGGCAACTTTTCCGCCGCCAGATAGCCGGGATACTTGCTGCCGAAACTCGCTCCCCGCCAATGGCCGGTATAGCGTTCGAGCGTTCTGGGAGTGGCCGCTTCGGCGTGATCGAGCTTCTTTTCCAGATTCGGGAGATGGCGCGAAAGATCGGCCAGCACCGCCCGGATCAGCGCTTCCTTCTTTTCCCGGTATTGGCCGGGGGAAAGGTTTTCCCAGTCCGCGTAGTCGGCGCACATGGAGGCGACGATTTCCGTCCTGTCGTGATCCGGCCGAATATGGCGCGGATAATAAAAGGAATAGCTGACGCTCCGGGGAGGGAAGGCCCGAAAAGCGGCCGCGTCGTAGCGGGGTTCGCGGGAAGAAAAAAGAATGTCGGCGATTTCCGGGATTGCCTCGCCCGGCCCCAATCCCAGATAGACCTGCGCCACCGAAGCGGACAGGGGCGCCGCCTCGACCTCGTCCGCGAAGGCGGGGGCAATCGACTTCATGTCGACCAGGCGGAGGCAGGTGGCCTTGAGATTGGCGTTGGAAACCACCGTTCCGGCCGCAATCGTCCGGCCGGCGGCCAGCACTCCGTGTGCCGCGCCTCCGGCAGTTTGTATGGCCTCGACCGGTGTCCGCAAGGCGATGTCCACGCCGGAGGCCAAGAGAAGCCGTTCCATTTCGGCCAGCAGCAAATCGGTGCCGCCCCGGAAGGTGTGGGTCCCTTTCCAGGCGAAATTGGAAAAGACGACGGCGTATACCATCGCCGGATCGTCCGGGTTGCAGCCGGTGGCGTAGGTCACCGTTTCCAGGAGCAGCCGGGCCACGTCCAAGCGTCCGGGAAAATGGCGATCCAAAAGGCTTCCCGCGCTTTCCGACGCGTCCTGGAAATGTTCAGTCTTGCGGCAAGCCTGGAAAAAGGCCTCGCTCGCCTCTTCCGGAACGCCGAAGCGGTCCCGGAGGAGGAGCTTGAAATCGCCCGTCTCGAACGTGGTGACAAAGGAAAACTCGGGATTCTCGAAACGAATGCGCGGGAGCGGCATCACCTGATCGGCCAGATCGCGGCTCCAGTATTTCCGCAGCGTCTTGGCCATGCCGGCCGGAAACGCGTGCAGGGCCACGTCGAAAATATGCCCGCCCCGGCGAAACCAGGTCGCGTAGCCGCCGAGCCGGGGGCGACTTTCCAGAAGGAGTACGGAGCGCCCTCCGTCGGCCAGCCGCTTGGCCGCGGTCAAGCCGCCGAGCCCGCCGCCGACAACGACGGCGTCGTAGCGCGGCCTGGCCTGGTCCGCCCCCGACAGGAGCATGTCAGGAAGCTTTGGAGGCGGGGACGGGTTTCGAATCGCCGGCGACCGGCTTCGGGGAAGGGGCGGAATCCGGTGGGGCGGAATCCGGTTTCTTCGTTTCCGGCGAACCCGTTTCGGACGGTTTCGCCTGGCCTTTGCGCTTATAGTCGGTCTCGTAGAATCCGCTGCCCTTGAAGATGATGCCGGCGCCGGAGCCAATCAGCCGCGTCAATTTCAGCTTGCGGCATTTGGGGCATTTCCGGAGCGGCTTGTCGCTCATGTACTGGAATTCTTCAAAGGAATGTCCGCAGCTTTCGCATTCATATTCATACGTGGGCATAAGTGTACGCCTTTCCGTCGCTCAATCCCGGTCACGCCGTGTCCGGGGATCGGCTCACCGCCACCTTGGCCGGATGAAGAACGAAGTCGTCCATGACATAGCCGTTGTCGAAAACCTCGACCACGGTGTTCGGGGGCTTGTCGGCGGAAGGAATCATCGTCACCGCCTCGTGCAGGGCCGGATCGAACGGCTTTCCCTCGGCTTCGATTTTCCGGACGCCAGCTTTTTCCAGCGTTTGGCGAAAATTGTCGCGCATCATGCGTACGCCGGTCAACAACGCCTCGAAGGACTTGGTCCTGTCGCTTTCCGCCAATGCCCGATCCAAGTCGGCCAGGGGATCGAAGAAGTTCTTGAGGAACCCGGCCAGGCTCTCGCGCTTGATTTGGCCCATCTCGCGTTCGATCCGCTTCCGGTAGTTGTCGAAATCGGCCCGTTCCCGTTTGGCAAGTTCGAGATACTCGTCCCGTTGTGCCCGCAAGGCCGCGATGTCGGCCGTGCCGTCCGCCGCCGTCTCCAGTTCCGAATCCATCATGTCGGCGTCGCCGACCAGCATCACCCTGTCCTCGCCTCCCCTCCGCAATCCACGCCTGCCACCAATCGGCAGGAGAGGCCGGGTGGCTTTGCGTCTCTGCCGGTATTTTCCTGCCTTGTCCATGTTTGTGTCAGCTCCGGAGGCTAATCAGAAAAGAGGCCGTTGAGCCTGTCCAGAAGACCCTTGCGCTGGGGCGACACATAGGTGTCGTCCATGGCCGCCAGTTCGCGGAACAACTCCTCCTGGCGCTGGTTGAGCTTCGCCGGCGTTTCGACCCGAACCTGTACGATCTGATCGCCCTCCGCCTTGTCCCGCAGGCGGTGAAAGCCGAGACCGCGCAGGCGGAACACCTGACCGCTCTGGGTGCCGGCCGGAATTTTCACCCTCGCCTTGCTCTTCAGCGTCGGCACCTCCAGTTCGGTGCCGAGCGCCGCCTGGGAGAAAGTGATGGGGATCTGGCAGACCACGTCGTCGCCCTGCCGGGCGAAAAAATCGTGTTCGGCCACAAATATGTAACAATACAAATCTCCCCGCGGCCCGTCCGCGTCGGAGGGTTCGCCCTCGTCCGGGATGCGCAGGCGCGTCCCGTCCTCAATGCCCGCCGGAATGTTCACTTTAATCCGGACAAGTTTGGGCTCGCGCCCCTTCCCGCCGCAGACGGAACAGGGTTTTTCGATTCGCACGCCCTTGCCGTGGCAGGCGGGACAGGTCTGGGCGACCGAAAAGAACCCCTCGTTGCGATAGACCTGCCCCCTGCCGCCGCAGGTCGCGCACGTGCGCGGCTTGGCCCCAGCCGCGGCCCCCGATCCCCGGCAGGACGAGCAGATTTCGTTGCGCCGAAGTTCGATGGTCTTCGTGACGCCGGAAGCCGACTCTTCAAACGTGACGTCAATCCGGCATTTCAGGCTGGCGCCGGCCTGGCGTCCCTGCCCGAAGCCGTCGCCGAAAATGTTCTGGAAGATGGAGCCGCGTCCGCCGCCGAACATGTCGTTGACCTGGCTGAAGATGTCCTCCATGGAGGTAAAATTCGGCGCCCCGCGGCCGTCGGAACCGGCAAGGCCTTCGTGGCCGTACCTGTCGTAGCGCTTGCGTTTCTCCTCGTCGTGCAGGACTTCGTAGGCTTCGTCGGCCTCCTTGAATTTTTCCTCCGCCGCCTTGTCGCCGGGATTCCGATCAGGGTGGTATTTCATGGCCAACTTGCGGTAAGCCTTTTTGATCTCGTCCTGGTCGGCATTCCTGTCCACTCCGAGAACTGTGTAGTAGTCGCGTTTCTTGGCCATGGTCTCGCCTTAACGCATCGCCCCGGCCCGGCGCACCGGGAACCGGGGAGACGCGAGATCATCCGCCTGGAGCAGGCGGATTTCAGGAAACGGCCCCGAGTTCGATGTTCTTCCGCTTGCTGTCCTTGACCTCGGTGACCATGGTCTCGATGGTAAGGAGCAGGGTGGCGATGGAAGCGGCGTTCTGGAGCGCCAGCCGGGTGACCTTTGTCGGATCGATGATGCCGGCCTTGATCAGATCCACATACTCGCCGGTCAGGGCGTTGAAGCCCCGGTTGGCATCCTTCATTTCTTCCACTTCGGCCGCCACCACCGAACCGTCCAGCCCGGAATTGTCGGCGAGCGTCTCGATGGGGGCGCGGATGGCCCGGATCAGGATGTCGACGCCGATCTTTTCGTCTCCCGTCGCCTTCGAGCGAATGGCTTCGGCCGCCGGGACGGAGCGGAGTAGCGCCACGCCGCCGCCCGGCACCACGCCCTCCTCCGCTGC
>JAITKH010000101.1 GCA_031278535.1 Planctomycetota bacterium
ACTAATTCGGAAACCGGCTGCCTATTCGGCCGTTTTTCCCTTACTTTGGGCGGCGGAAGCATCAGGGGCATCGAGAGCATCTTCGGACTTGGCCTCGACAGACGGGGGTTCTGCATCCCCGGCGTTGACGGCTTGTTCCCGCAGCGTTTCGCTCTCGGCCAAATATCGCGTCGACTCGGCGTTCCTTGCCACTCCGAGGGCGGTTTCCGTGGCGGGAGATGCGGAACCGACATCTGTCCTTGCGATTGCAGCCGGTTTTTCCGCCCGCTTTGAAACGGGCTTGCCGCCTTCGACCATTTCAAAGAGAACCTGGCGGGCACCGTCGCCAACGCGGGTACGTGCCAAGTGGAGAATGCGGGTATAGCCTCCCTGGCGATCTTTGAAGCGAGGCCCTATTTCCTCGAATAAATAGGAAACAACCCGGGAATTGTGTAACAGGCGGATGGCGCGGCGCCGGGCAGCGAGATTGTCATACCCGCTCTTCGCCAAGGTAATCAGGCGCTCGGTGAAAGGTCTTGCCTCCTTGGCTTTGGCGGGAGTGGTGATGATGCGGCCCTTATTGAAGAGGGCTATCGCCAAATTGCGGAACAGCGCCCTGCGATGGCTTGAGGTCCGGTTCAATTTTCGTCCGCGATTTAAATGTCTCATGTCTCAACCTCTTCAACAGGTCATCGTGTCCATAAAGAAGCCGAATCCAGGCCAGCCCCGGAATGGCCCCGGGAGTCTATTTTCCGAACATACCAAAGGCCAAACCCAATTCTGAAAGTTTTTGCTTGATCTCCTTCAGACTGGTCTTGCCGAAATTCCTGACTTGAAGCATCTCCTGCTCGTTATGCCTGACCAAATCCTGGATGGTCCTGATCCCTTCGGCGGCCAGGCAATTGGCTGCCCTCACCGAAGGTTCTAGGACCGAGACCGGCTGCGCCAGCTTCTCGGAAATAGCGGCGGCCATGTCGGGAACGGACTTGATTTCCTTCTTCTCCTTCGGGGGGGCTGTCGGCCCGGCCTCAATCACATTGCTGTCGGAACCGAGATCGTAATATTTGACGAAAGGATTCAGGTGTTTGCGGAGAATGGTGGAAGCCTCGATCAATGCCTGTTCCGGGCGAATGGTGCCGTCGGTCAAGATATCCAGAATCAGCCGATCATAATCCGTGACTTTCGAAACGCGGGTCTCAACCACACGCCAGCGCACCCGGCGGACGGGGGAAAAGGACGCGTCCAACGGGATTATGCCAATCGCTTCCTGCGTCTTCCAGGGAAAATCCTCGGAACGGACATAGCCCCTGCCCTTGCGAAAGACAATCTCGGCCTTGAATACTGTGTTTTCGCCTTGAATGGTGGCGACATGCAAATCCTTGTTGATGATTTCTACGCCAAAAGGAGGGGTGAAATCGCCAGCGGTTATCCGCCCGGGACCGGTTTTCTCGATCGTCAGCGTTTCCGGCGAGGATCCCTCATAGGAAACCAGCATTTCCTTGACATTCAGCGCGATATTAATGACATCCTCGACAATGCCAGGGATGGCGGCAAATTCGTGGAGGGCTCCGTCCAGCCTGAGGGAAACCGGAGCCACGCCTTCGAGCGAACTCAGGAGAACCCGGCGCAGGGAATTGCCGATGGTGACGCCGAATCCTCGCTCGAAAGGCTCGACCGTGAACTTGCCGTACGTATCGGTGGCGGATTCCGTATCCATCACCACGCGCGTCGGAAGCTCGAACCCCTTCCAGCGTATGCGCATATTCTCTCCTTTTCCAAGCGCCGGACTGCCGTGAGGCTTTTGGCCGCCACTCTTCATCCGCCGCCATCGGGAGGATTTAAATTATTCAAATCACAAACCAATACGAAACCAACAATATTCAAACTCTCCGGCGCTTGCGGGGACGGCAGCCGTTATGCGGCAGGGGGGTGACATCCTCAATGGCCTTGATGGCAACCCCGGCGGCCTGAAGTCCGCGGATAGCGCTTTCGCGCCCCCCCCCCGGACCTTTGACAAGGACTTCCATCTCCCGCATGCCCAGTTTCAACGCCTTTTCGGCTGCTGTTTCCGCCGTCTTCTGGGCGGCAAATGGCGTAGATTTACGACTGTTCTGGAATCCCGAAGTGCCAGCCGAAGCCCACACCAGCGTATTCCCGTAAATGTCGGTGATGGTAATTATGGTATTATTGAAAGTGGCCTTGATGTGGGCCACCCCCTTGGCGACCGATTTTTTCAGCTTCTTTTTCCGATAACGTTTCGACATTCTCCAATCTCCACTTGGCCAACCGAACAATCATACGACACAGGACCGAAAGCCCGAAACCGCCTTCGAAAAATGGACGGGGCGAAAATCAACGCATCGCCTTTACCGATTTCTTCCCTGCCACCGTCTTCTTCTTGCCCTTGCGCGTACGGGCATTGGTGCGCGTGCGTTGCCCCCGGACAGGCAGGTTGCGGCCATGCCGAACACCGCGATAGCAGCCGATCTTCTTCAGCCGCTGGAGATTCTGCGCCACCTGGCGGCGCAACTGCCCTTCAACGACGTATACCTTGTCGAGAAGGCCGGCGATGCGGCCAAGCTCGTCATCGGTGAGATTCTTGGCCCTGATGCCGGGCTTAACGCCCACCTCGGACACTATCTTCCTGGCCGTTGCCGGGCCGACGCCATACAAGTAGGTCAACGCCACCTCCACCACCTTGTCGTTCGGGATGTCGACACCCAAAATTCTTGGCACCTTGCATCTCCTTCTGCTCCCACCGGAAGCTGGAAAAATCGAATATTCTCAACCTTGGCGCATCTTGTGCCGGGGATTGGTCTTGCAAATGATGCGCAACACACCCTTGCGGCGAATCATTTTGCAATTTTCGCACCGCTTGCGTATCGACGGCGTAACTTTCATTTCCACCTCCTTCGACTTCCGTCCGCGGACGCGAAGCCTTGGAAAAATTCACCCGCGATAGGTTATCCTGCCGCGTTTGAGATCGTAGGGGGACAACTCCACTGTCACCTTGTCGCCGGGCAAGATGCGAATGAAATTCTGTCGCATCTTGCCGCTGATATGGGCGAGAATGAGGTGGCCAGATTCGAGCTCAACCCGGAACTGGGCGTTGGGGAGAGCTTCCCGCACCACGGCCTGGACACTGATCGCCTCCTCTTTCGCCATTCGCTACAACTCCGTCAAAATCATCGGTCCGTCCGGAGTCAGCGCCACGGTATGCTCAAAATGAGCCGACCAGGCGCGATCCCTGGTATAGACGGTCCACCCGTTCCGTCTGTCCACCAGCACATCCGGCCCTCCAAGATTCACCATCGGC
>JAITKH010000149.1 GCA_031278535.1 Planctomycetota bacterium
GGCTCCGGCGGCCAGGAGATCCTGGGCAATCTTCTCGCTGGTGGCGCTGGCTTTGGCCCCGACTGTAAGGCCGTCCAGATCGCGCTCGCCCTTTATCGTCTCATTGTCCTTTCTCACCACCAGCACCATGCCGGTATCCATGTAGGGATCGGCGAAATCGACGACTTCCCGCCGGGCGGGGGTGATATACATGGCGGCGATGACGATATCGGCCCTGCCGTTCTGGAGCGTCGGGATGATGCTCTGGAAATTCATGTCCTGCGCCTCCAGGGGGACGCCGATCTTGTTTGCAATGATTTTCGCCAGATCAATGTCGTAGCCGACCAAGTCATTTGTTTTTTCGTCGCGATATTCAAACGGCCGGTAGTTTCCGGTCGCAAGAATAAGCTTTCCGTTCTTCCTGATTCTCTCGATTGCGTTCTCGCCCGCCGCCACCGTTCCAAAAAGCGCCATGATCAAGGCAACAAACAGACCGTTTTCCAGGCGCCAACGCATTGGATTCATCTTTCCCTCCTCTTTCGCCAAGTCAAAAACCTGCGGCAAAGACCCAGTGCCTGTGCCGCAATCCAAAAAGCAAAGAATGTGCCACATGCAGGCATATGCCGCCTTGAACAATTTTATTCTTTGTGTTTTAAGGGAATATGTATGAATAAAATAATTTTTGGGAAGGCAGGTTTCCTTGGCGCCAATAGCAGTGCAAAGACATGACGACAAAAATGTAATGATTTAAACAAAAATGTTGTGTTTGGCTGTCAGGTCCGATCTCTCCAATCGGGGAAGAGGAATGCACTTCCCCGATGGCGAAAAATGGATGACCTGGGGGCAACCCCAGCCCAGTGTCCCTTCGGATGTGGAGATTGTGCGGAGCACTACATCTGCCGAATCCCGATCAAGGCCAACGGCACGGCGGAGTATGTCGTTTCATCGTCAATAATGCCGGAATGGCGCAATTCCCGTTGCAGAAGTTCCTGAATCCCTGTTTTGTACCCGGCGGCTTTCGACTGCCAGAAAGCGCGAATGGCATTGTCGGGCATAATCGACAGGAGTTCGTCGCGCAATTTTTCCAGCCGGGGCGCGCGTTCGCATTGCTCATTGACGCCAACGCGCACGACATGGAACCGTAAGGGTCCGCCCAAAATTAACGTTTTCACCCGGGTTTGCCCGGGTAAAGCTTTCGCGGGCAATTTACGAAAGCAGTTGTAAAGTTTATTTTTAGGCAGACCCTAACCGTTCACATCTATTGAATTTTGCCCATGACACGATATTTTTTTCCGTTAGGATCCGGAGTTTTGCAAATTTCTATTTCTGGGTGATATTGAAAAGGATATATTCATGGATTTCCGACGTATCGCTTGAGTTTTCGCTTTGTCGAACAGAGAATCCTTTTCCAGAGTGGGAGTTTTACAGGCATTTTTGACGTACCCCCACTGTACACGACTAAAAATTCATGAAATTCTGGAAGGCAGCGCATGCTAAAACATAAAATAGCCGTGTACAGCGGAGGGTGGCCATTCCGTCATGGACGAGGAGCGGAACACTAATGCCCCCCCCCTATCCGGTCGGTATCAGCCGATCCATGATGGTGACTCCCTTCTCGCCGAGCAGCAGCCGCACCACATCCTCCGGCGTCTCTGCTTCCACTACCCGATCCACCATTTCCCTGGTTCTGAGAGAGGCGGTAATGCTGGAAAGGAAATACAGATGCGGCGCATTTGTGGTTTTTGGGGCAGTCACCAGGATAACCAGCCTGACCGGGCTGCCGTCCAGGCTGGTGAAGTCCATGCCCCCGGGACAAAGGCCGACGGCGGCCAATACGCCGTTCACCGCGTCGGTGCGCCCATGCGGCATGAAGACGCCAAACTCCAATTCGGTGGATTCGGCGGCTTCGCGCTCGGCGATGGAGGAGAGGACATCCCCCTCGCATTTCATGGGAAGCCCGCCGCCGTCAAGTTTTCGCACCAGTTCGCGGATGGCTCCCTCCTTGTCGCGGGCGGCCATGCGCATGACCACGCTTTCGGGCGTCAGGATTTCGAGCCTTTCCCGTATGGGCATGGCGCGGACGCTGGTGACGGAACTGAGCGTACGGCGGAATTCGCGGGGCTTGGCCATTTCCTTCAGGCGATCAAGTTCCCGATGCATTTCCACCAGGGCCTCGTACACGACGGTGTGGATGAAGGTCACGTCGCGGCGGAAGGAGGAGAAGACGATGGCGCTGTTGTCGCCCCGCCACATGGAAAAGGCGAGTTCGTCTTTCCGGATGTGATAGAGCCGGGCATCGGGATCGACCATGGATATGAAACAACCGTCCGCCTGGAAGGCGGCAAGGATGCCGTGCGTGGCGCCGTCCGCCACCGCATCGGAAGGGAAGGGGAACTCAATTTGGCGGAATTCCTCGGAAGGCCTCTCCACCGTGACGCCTTTCCCGGGGATGGAGAGGGCGATGGCAAGCATGGGCGGAGCCAGGACAGTCGTGAGCATGGTCATGACGATGGCGACGCCAAAGATGTCGTCGTCGATGATGCCTGTGGATACGCCGATGCTGGAGATGATCAGCGCCACCTCGCCCCTCGGCACCATGCCCGCGCCGATGCGGAGCGCTCCCAGCAGGTTGAAGTTGAGGAACATGGCAGGAGCGGCGCAGCCGATAATCTTGGCCGCCACCGCCAGCAACCCGAAAACCAGGCCGAATTTGAACACTTCCGGCTTGGCCAGGCGTTCCATGTTCAATATCATCCCCATGACGGCAAAAAAGATGGGCACGAAGAAATCCTGCAGGTTGTGCAGACGTTCCTGGACAACAAACGTAATGTCGGTCTTGGAAAGCGACAGGCCCATGATATAGGCGCCGATAATCATGGCGAGTCCGACGGACTCGAAAATGCCTGCCATCAGAAAGGCCATGCCGACGGCCAAAGTTGCG
>JAITKH010000207.1 GCA_031278535.1 Planctomycetota bacterium
TGGGATCGAGCGGGTGGAAAACGCGCTTCCCAAGAATGCCGTCCGGCGTATCGCCCCGGCCGCCGGCAAGGTGGCCGGGGCCGGCTCCTTTCAGCCCCGGCCGCTTGACGACGTCGAGCGGGAATTCATTCTCTCCTCCCTTGCGTATTTTGGCGGCGTTAGGGCCAGAGCGGCGGAGGCGCTTTGCATCAGCGAGCGATCACTCCGGGATCGCCTGAAGCGCTGGCGGGAGGCGGGGCTGCCCGGGGAGGCCCGCGACGATGAATGAGAGAGCGCCGATTCTCGGCGCCGCCGATATGGAGATTCCCGGTCGCGACGGCGTTCCGGAGCCGATGTGTACGCTCCTCCGCATCGAGGACGCGAGATGGTTTTTCTGTACCGTCGCCTCGCCGGACGGCCTGTGCGCCTACATCAAGCTGACGCCGGGGGAGGCTTTCGCCGGCGTCGCCGCCGACGAAATAGTCGGGAACCTCAATTCCTGCGGCGTGATCCACGGGCATATCGTCTCCGGAATAGCCTTTTTCGCCGCCATGCAAAGCGGTCCGGGCCCGTACGATTGCTATTTCCAGGTGGCCAGAGGCGATCCGATGAGCCGGGGAGAAAACGGCTCGATCGAGTTCCATGTCCAGCCTTCCAGCTCCCATCCCCGCTACGATCTAAACGTCAGCGGGAACATCGACTACAAGCAGCTCAATCTCATCGAGAATTGCTTCGCCGGCCAGCGCGTGGCCTCGATCCTGCCGCCAGGGCCGGGGCGAGCCGGAAAGGACATTTTCGGCCGGGACATCCCCCCGGAACCGGGCGTACCCGTCGATGTCAAGCTGGGAAACGGAGTGCGGGCCAGTCAGAACGGTCGGGAAATCTCGGCGGAAATCGACGGCAGGGTGATTCACGAAGACGGCAAGATCAGTGTCTCCACCCTGCTTGAGATAAACCATGACGTCGATCTCAGTATTGGCAACCTGGATTTTGTGGGCAGGATAGTCGTCAACGGCTCTCTGCCCGACGGCTTCTATATCAACGGCAGGCAAGGGGTGGAAATCCGAGGCGACATGGGCGCCGCCCGCATTGCCTCGGAGGGAGATGTGAAGCTGACCGGCGGCGTCAAGGGCAAGAGAGCGGGCGTCATCTTCTGCCGCAACTTGAACGTGCGCTACCTTGACGAGACGATTGTCGAGGCGTCGGGCGATGTGGTGGTGGAGAAGGAAATCGTCCATTCCAATGTCAAGGCCCTGGGGCGGGTGTCGGTCCCGCACGGCACGATTCTCGGGGGGACGATTTGCGGCTTCCGGGGCGTCGAGGCCGATACCATCGGCTCGGAATTGGGCGTCGCCACCCGGGTAATGGCCGGCCTCGACTGGACCGACGAAAACCGGATGGAGGAAATACGGATCAGGCTTGCGGAACGGATGGAACGCGTCCATTCGGCGCAGGTACTTCTGGAACCGCTGTTCGCCGATCCCAAAATCAAGTCCACGCTGGACAACGAACAGCAAAGCATCTTGTACGAGCTGGTAGCCGAGCTCCGGGATCTCCGGGGGGAGCTGCACGACATCCTCCGGGAACGGACGGACGTGCTCGCCCACGCGCACGCCGACGCGGTCCGCCAGATCAATGTGGGAAAATTGCTTCATCTCGGGGTGGAAACCTCTTTCACCAACACTTTCCGGACCATCACCGACAGCGTCAAGGGACCGCTGTCGATCATAGACGAAGTGGACAGATCGACTCCTTCCATCGTCGAGCAGCGGCACATGCCGACGGCGGCCGAATTCAGGAGAAAACTGGAAAAGGCCATAGCCGAGGTGAACATGGCGGAATCCTGACTCCGTTGGGAGAAGGCAGTGGCGGGAAACAACGGCTCGCGGTTCGCGCCGTCCCTCGACGCCGCGCTGGCCCAAATCGAACGGCAGTTCGGCGCCGGGGCGGTTATGCGCCTCGGCGAAACGAATCGGCGATCAATTCCAGCCATCCCTTCCGGGTCGCTCGGATTGGATTTCGCCATCGGGTCGGGCGGCTATCCGCGCGGCCGCATCGTGGAAATCTTCGGCCCCGAGTCCTCGGGAAAAACCACCCTTGCCCTCCACGCCGCCGCCAACGCCCAGAATGGCGGCGGCGTGGCGGCGGTGATCGACGCCGAGCACGCCCTGGATCCTTCCTACGCCCGGCGGCTCGGGGTCGATCTGGACAACCTCCTGATTTCTCAGCCTGATTCAGGGGAGCAGGCGCTGGAGATTTGCGATCTCCTGGTACGGTCCAAAGGTGTCGATCTGGTTGTGGTGGATTCGGTGGCGGCCTTGACGCCGCGGGCGGAACTTGAGGGGGCGATGGGCGACACCCATGTCGGGCTTCAGGCCAGACTGATGAGCCAGGCGCTGCGGAAGCTGACCGGCGCCATCGCCCGATCCGACGCTGTGATCGTTTTCATTAACCAGATACGGATGCAAATAGGGGCGGCGTTCGGCAATCCGGAAACCACGCCCGGAGGAAGGGCCCTCCGATTTTATGCCTCCGTGCGCCTGGATATCAGGAGATTGGAGACGCTCAGAGGGCCGAAGGGGCCATGCGGCAGCCGGGTGCGGGTGAAGGTGGTGAAGAACAAGGTGGCGCCGCCTTTCCGCGAGGCCAGGTTCGATATCCTCTATGATCGCGGCATCTGTCGGGAGGCGGAATTGATCGACCTGGGATTGGCCGGCGGTTTGATTGCGGCCACCGGCTCCTGGCTTTCGTTCGGCAGCCTCCACCTGGGGAAAGGACGGGAAAGGGCTGCCGACGCTTTGGCTGCCGACGTGGGGGCGTCGGAGTCGCTTCGCCGGGCGATTCTGACGCAGGGGTTCCCGGACGGCGTGCGGTACAAGGAGTGAGCGCCCGGCCGGACGGCGCGGTGCGGTTTACAGACGCGGTTTTGCCGCGTCCCGAAAGAAACGACGGCGCCGATTCAAGGGATTTTCCGAAACAACGGAATTTCTTCTGGCAAACGGCAAGATCATTTTCAAACCATCGCGCATGGAAATCCCCTTTGCAGAGTTCGGGGAGTTTGTTGTTTCTTCTTGGCATGTGGAGCTGTCCCCTTACCATTTTGCCACAGGAGAAGAACCGCATGAACAAAAAACCCCTCTCGACCAAGAACGATTTCGTTTTCAAAAAGCTCTTCGGCGAAAATATGGCTGTCCCGATCGATTTTCTGAAGACGATGCCGGATTTTCCGGACGACGAATCCTTGCGCCTGGAAATACTTGACCCCAACCTGCGGGCCGAAAATGCCGGCGACAAGCATTGCGTTCTGGACGCCAAGCCGCATACCAGAAGCGGGCATGCCATCGACATCGAAATCCAGGTGGAATATCAGAAGTCCATCTGGAACCGAATCCAGTTTTGCACCGCGAAAATGCTTGTGGAGCGGGCGAAGAGCGGGGACGACTACGAAAGCCTTCCGCGGGCGATAGGCATTCTGATAGCCGATTTTATCCTGATTGGGGAAAACGGGGAATTTCACAACCGTTTTCGTCTTTTGGCAAACAAGGCGGCAGGAGACTTGCGATCTCGGGTTTCCGCATGTTCAGCAAATGAAAAGAGAAAACGGTTGTGCCGGGAAAAGGATTATGGTATCATCCTGTCTCCAATATAAACGGTTTCATTCGAGTGGAATCCGCCGTTTCAAGCGAGCGGAATCGCCGTCATCCCGCAAGGGACTGCGCCGCAACACATGGGGGATAGGGAATGGCTGGTGAAAAAACGTGCGGAATCGGTCTGATCGGAGCGGGAATTGTAGGCGGCGGCGTAGCCGAATTGCTGATGACCCGGCGGGAATTGCTGGCCCGCCGAACCGGTCTTGATCTCGAACTGACGGCGGTTGCGGACGTGGACGTCGAACGGGCGGCCGCCATGGGAGTGCCCCGCGACAGGATCGTGAGCGATTATCGGCGGCTTTTCGACAACCCCGACATCAAAGTGGTGGTCGAGTTGATTGGCGGAACCGGCGTGGCGGCCGAAGCGGTCATGGCCGCCATTGATGCGGGCCGGCATGTGGTCACAGCCAACAAAGCGCTTCTGGCCCGGCGGGGAAGGGAAATATTCGCCCGCGCCGGGAAAGCCGGATGCATCGTCGCTTTCGAGGCGGCGGTGGCCGGCGGGATTCCCCTCCTCATCTCGCTTCGCGAGGGCCTGATCGTCAACCGGTTCCGGTCGCTCCTGGGAATCGTCAACGGAACCTGCAACTATATCCTCTCCCGCATGGCGGCGAGCGGCCTTTCCTTCGCCGACTGTCTTGCGGAGGCCCAGCGGCTTGGTTTCGCCGAGGCCGATCCCTCGGCCGACATCGACGGCCTTGACTCGGGGCATAAGGTGGCCCTGCTTTCAGCCCTGGCCTTTGAAACCTGGATTGACTTTTCCAGCCTCCATATTGAGGGCATCCAGAACGTCCAGGACGAGGATATCCGGATTGCCCGGGATCTCGGCTATACTTTGAAGCTCCTGGGCGTCATCCGGCCCGAGACTCCGCCCGAATTGGCCGCCGACGGACCGGGCGGCGGAACCGGGCGGCTTTTCCTGTCGGTCCATCCCTCTTTTTTACATGACGGCGATCCCCTGGCCGGCGTGTCCGGCAGCCTGAACGCCGTCCGCACCGACGGCGACGCGGTGATGGAAAGCCTGTTTTACGGGCGCGGGGCCGGACGTTACCCCACCGCCTCGGCCGTGGTATCGGATATCGTCGCCGTTGCCGCGGCAACCTTTTTCGGCGGCCGCGGGCCGCGCTGGTTTCCGCCCGAACGGAACGCCTACGAACTCGCCCCCATGGCCGATTACCGTACGCGGTATTACCTCCGGTTCACGGTGCGGGACAAGCCCGGCGTTCTTGGCGCCATCACTACAGTCCTCGGCCGAAACGGCGTCTCCATCGCCGCCGCCCACCAGTTCGAGGGGAACCATCCGAACGGCGTCGCTTCGGTGTGCATCGTCTCGCATACCGCCCGGGAAGGGGATATCCTGACGTCGCTTACGGAAATAGGCGGCATGGATTTTATGCAGGGTAACCCGGCCCTCATCCGGATCGAGGAGTAGGGGGGGGGATTTTCGGGAGGTACGACCATGACCGGCAATTCCGGAAAAAAGAAATGCAAGCATCTGTTGATTCGGATCGGGGGATGGCTTTTCGACGTGATTATGGCGCCGGGATGGAGGCGATGGGTCGTCTTTGCCGTCGCCGCCGTTTTGCTTGCCGCCCTTATCGGGATACTGTTTGATCGCATTAATCCGGCAGTCGATCCCTCGGCCCTAACCCCTCGCGAGGCATCCCTGTATATCGAGGCCCGTGACGTCAGGGCGTTCCTCGCCCTGGCCGGCGACTGGCCGATCTGGGCCGGGAATCGGGCGGACGATCCAGCCGATCCGGGCGGTTGGAGCCGATTCCAGTTCGACTTGACCGCCGCCTTTCCCGGTCTGCCGCTCCGCTGGCTGACCGGCGCCGCCAAGGCCGCTTTCTCCCTTCAATACAGGGACGAAGCGCCAACTCCGGTTTCTACTTTGTTCCTGGATGTCGGGAATCCCGACGCCTATCTTGTTGAACTCCGTCTGGAACCAAAAATGCGGGTGGAAAAAATCGAAAACGTTTCCGCCGGCGAACTTTTTCGCCTGTCCGACGGCAAGGGAGCCGTTCTTCGCCTTGCTGCCGCCGGTCCCTGGCTCGTCGTTTCGACTGAGGAAAAGCAGGTCCGTTTCGCGCTTGAAAGCTGGAAAAACCCCGCCTCTTCGCTTGCCGACTCCGGCCTGGCCGCGGCGTGGCGGCGCGGAGCGGATGTGCGCGGCATGTTTGCCCCTTCCCGGTTCGCCCCCGCCGGTTCCGCCTGGTTGGACGAAACGGCCCGTCTTGCCTTCACCGCCGGTTTTGACGCGAAGGGTACGGCCAATCTCCAGATGGAAACTCGGCATTTCAGCGAAAAGGCCGCCCGTTCCAGCATCTGGCCCCTGGTCCGGATACTCCTCGCCCTGGCGGGACTCATCTGCCTGTTTCTTGTCCTGGTTGTGCTTCTTGCCGCCTTGGGGTTCGGCGCCTGGCTCAAGTTCCTGGCAATTCGGGCCGGCGTAACCCCGGCTCCCGCCCCCCTCCCGGTCGAACCGTCCCCGGCTTTTAGAGAAGACGCCGGAATGATCCCTCCGGCAAATGCCCCGGAGCCGGCGGAAAGTGGAACGCAGGATGAAGTTCCCCCGATTCCGGTCGTGGTGATGGAAGAAGACAAGCCGGATTGAGCTTGAATATTTGTCCGGCCGGATCGCGCTCCGTACAGTGGACTTTTAAAGATTACCTAGTGTTCCGTACAGTCTCAAGCAAAGATTGAGACTGTACGGAACACTAGCCCAAACAAGGGCATTCACAAGCAGTTTTTGAATTCTTGTAGTCGTCCCTGAAAAAGCCCTGCCTTGCCTCTCCGCCCTCTTCAAGAGCGGCCAGCCGCATCCAAGAAGGGCTACTTTTCCGTAATGTCTCA
>JAITKH010000270.1 GCA_031278535.1 Planctomycetota bacterium
GAATGGCAGGCAGCCACTGGTGCTCCCCTTCGTTATGTCGGCGGAGCCATCCATCTGGTCCATCGCGCTTCCGCGTATCTGCCCGGCAGGCCCAGGCCGTTCTTCCTGATGGATCCGCGCGTCACGGTATGGGAGGACGGGGAAACGGTGCGAAAGCGGGGCGTCCTGGTTTTGGCCGAAAGCGCGGATGAATACGCCCGCTACCGGCGGAATTATCCCGGCCTGCCGGAACCGCGCCGCCTGTCCCTCCCCGTGCGATCCCGGTTCGGAAAGGAACTGACGGTCGACCTCTATCTCGGCGTCCTGCCGCCGGCGGAAACGGAGAAATGACATGCGCGACAGGCTGAGCGTGGTGGTTTCCGCCTATAACGAGGAAAACAACATCCTTCCCCTTCATCGCCGGCTGAAAGCGGCGATCGCCGGCCTGCCGCTCGCCTCGGTGGAGTACCTGTTTGTGGACGACGGCTCCGCCGACGGTACCCTGGAGCGCTGCCGCCAGGCGCAGCGGGACGATCCGGACGTCAAAATCGTTCATCTGCTGCGCAATTTCGGGCATGAGGCCGCCATGACGGCGGGCATGGAGTACGCCTCGGGCGACGGGGTGGTCTTCATGGACGCGGATTTGCAGCACCCGCCGGAATTGCTGGGCGAAATGGTGAAGCGGTGGCGGGAGGGGAACGACATCGTCCTTACCCGCCGGACGGCCAATGCCGACGCCTCCCCCCTCTATCGATTTTCCGCCCGCCTGTTCCACCGGATCATGCGGCTTCTTTCGGACACGGACCTCCCGGCCGACACCCCGGATTTCCGTCTGCTTGACCGGAAATACGTGGAACTTCTCAAGCAATTCAACGAGAGGGATTCGCTGTTCCGCGGGCTTCTGGCCTGGGGAGTGGACATGGACAGGTTGCCGGTCATCGAATTCGCCGCGCCGGGCCGCCGCGCCGGCGAGAGCAAATACAGTTTCCTGAAAAGCCTGAAGCTGGGGATCGACAGCATCATCCAGTTCTCGGTCAAGCCGTTGTTCCTGTCGCTGATCCTGGCCGGGCTGACCGCGCTGTTCGCCGCCGGCCTCGGCGTGAACGTGGTCGTCGAGCGCTATGTGCTCGAGAACCCCACGCCCGGCTACGCCACCATTGTCATGACCGTGCTGATCATGGGAAGCATCAATCTCGTCGTGCTCGCCATCATCGGCGCCTACGTCGCCAAAATCCACATGGAAACGAAGAAACGGCCGATTTATCTCGCGGATTTCATCACGGCCGGGGCCGGGCCGGCGGACATGCCGGGTCCGCCCGGCGAACGGGAAGGGCCGCCATGCCCCGGGTGATTTTCAACGCCGACGATTTCGGCGCAAGCCCGGGGATAAACCGGGCGGTGATATCCGCCTTCCGGGACGGCGTCCTGAACTCGGCCAGCCTGATCATGAACGCTTCCCACACTGAAGAGGCGATCCGGCTGGCGCGGGAAAACCCCGGCCTCCGGATCGGCGTCCACCTCAACCTCACCCGCCAGCGGGGCCAGAAGGCGCTTGCCGATCCCGCCGCCATGCCGCTTCTGGCCGAAGGAGGCGGCCGATTGCGCCACGGCTTTTCGGGACTTTTCCTGCTTTCCCTTTTTCGGCGCGGCGAACTGCGTCGGCAAGCCGAAATCGAAATGCGGGCGCAGGTGGAAAAGGCCGTCGCCTCCGGCATCCGCCCGACGCACCTCGATTCTCACCGGCATGTCCACATGATCCCGGCCCTGTTCGAAACGGCCCGGAGCGTTTCCGCCGACTACGGCATACCCCGCCTCAGGAACGTGAACGAGGATTTTTTCTCGACGTGGCGCGTTTCCCCTGTCCTTCCGGCCCTGCTGAACGCCGGCATCCTGAAGCACCTGGTTCTGAAAACCCTTTCCCGCCTCAACCGATGCGGCGGCGACGCCTATTTTTACAGCATCGTCCACACCACCCGGCTGTTTGGGCGGAATGTCCGGCTGATACGCGTTCCCGGGCGGTTTCGCGCGGTGGAGCTGTGTTTCCATCCCTCCATCGCTGCCGAGGATCGGAAGGCCTGGGAGGAATCCTTTTCCGATTATCTCCTGGCGTCCCCGGATCGCCAGCGGGAATACGAGGCCCTGTTGGACAAGGAGTTGCCGGAACGGATTCGCCTTGAACGCGGATGAACCCGCATACGGCTGTCGCGGCGCTTCGTGAAAGGATACTCCTTTCGGGCCGTAATTGTGAAAATGACATCTGTCCGCCCATGCCCTAAACGATAATCCGGGACATTTCGCGTTGTCGGAAAGCACACTTTCACGCCGCCGGCGGCATAAAAATCGGGACGCGTTTCTCCCGGACTTGAGGGAACCGCGCCTGCCGGCTTGGACGGGGAGATTATAAAATGGCGTTCGTCCGATCGGGCCGGGAACCCTGATTCGGCGTCGTTCTTTTCGTTCCTTTCGCGGCGGCGGCGAACCGGGCGGCGGTCTGGGCGGGCATGTACGGCGAAAGGAGCGCCAGGCCGCCCCATGCCACCATGCAGGAAATGACGCCGACCGCGAGGCCGGTCCTGAGCCAGACCAGGAAGTCCATCCGCGTCCAATAGCGCTTCTCCAGCATGCTCACCGCCACGATGTTGGCGGTGGAGCCGATCATGGTAATGTTGCCGCCGAGGCAGGCGCCATGAAGGAGGGCCCAGAAAAGGGGCATTTGTTCCAGCCGCGCCACAATGGGAAGGAAGGCGGCGACAAAAATGATGTTTTCGATGAAGGCGCTGCCGAGGGCGGTGACGCCGATGATGGTCGGCAGCATCAGGGACGGTGTGTTGCGGAAGGTGGCGACAAAGCCGTCGGCGATGATGTTGGTGGCCTCGGTGCGCCTGAGCGTCCCGGCCACCACGAACAGCATCATGAAGAAAATCAGGGTCATCCAGTCTACGTCGCTCTCCACATGCTTGCGGATGTTCTCCCGCCGCCAGAGCATCAGGAGACCGGCCACCAGGAGCGGGATGGTGATGAGCATGACGTTCCGGGCGAGGCCGAGGCGAGCCTCGATGACGGTGTGGATGGAGAGGAGCGTCATCAGGACCGCCAGGACCAGGAGTCCGCGGCCATAGGGAACCTTGACAATCGGACCGAGGGACAGCCCCATGTTCCGCCGTTCCGTCAGCTTCGTCTCCATCTCCCGTATTTCCCGGCGGAAATTCCACAGCATGAAGAACATGACTGCGGCGAATTCCGCAAGCATCAGCGGAAACGACCACAACATGAAGTCATTGAAGGACAGCGGCGGCGACGCGTTCTGGCCGATGAGAATGCCGATGGGATTGCCGAGCATGGTGCCGGCCGAGCCGATGTTGATGGCCATGATCGCCATGACGATGAAGGGAACCGGCCTCAGGTTCAGAGTGTCGCAGACCTGGAAAATCAGGGCCGAGATGAAGACGATGGAGGAGGTTTCGTCCGCCATGCAGGACATCGCGGCTCCGATGGCGCAGGCGATGACGACAAACATCCTGGCCGTCATGCCGGGGATGGTGATGACGGTGATGATGATCCAGCTGAACAGGCCGAGATCCTTCAGTATCCCCACGATTATCATCATGGCGACCAGGAAGAGGATGATGTCCAATTTCGATTCCGCCACCAGGCTCGGCATGTCCATGATGCCGCAGATCATGAGGATGGAGATGCCCGCGAAGGCGATGGGAAGATGGAATTCCCAGAAAAACAGCGCCGCGGAAATGACCAGGATGAACACCGCGACCGAGACGGTCTGCCGGAAATTGAACCCGTAGTTGATGGAGAGGAGCGCGGCGCCGACGGTGATGAGGAAGACGCTGAGCGTCCTCGCCAACCCGGTCATGACATCGTTCTTCATGAGGGCCGTCCTCCGGGTTTCAACGCAGAACCGAACTCAGGAATTCGTGGAGCCGGATGATTCCCACCAATTTTCTGCCCCTGAGCACGTAGGCATTGTCGGTTTCGCGGCGGCCGATTTCCTTCAGGGCCAGGATCGCCGGGGAATCCTCCACCACATGGGCGTAATTGTAAATCATGATTTCCCGGAGCCAGGTGGACGATTCGTTCCGGATGATTTCGGCGATGGGTTCGAAGTTGAGAAAAGGGGTCATGTCCTCGACCCACATAAGGTAATCCGGCATGCAGACCTTGACCAGCTGGCGGGTGGTGACGACGCCGATCAATTCCCTGTTCGGCGTCAACACCGGCAATTCCGAGGTCTTGTGGGCGAGAAAGAGATCGATGGCCCGGGCCAGGCTGTCGTCGTCCCGGAGGAAGACGCTCACCTCCGACATGATGTGCCGGGCATCCAGGTGATCGGGAAGATGGTGGCCGCCGGCGTCGAACTGCT
>JAITKH010000287.1 GCA_031278535.1 Planctomycetota bacterium
CCCCGGTTCATCCGGTTTCTGCCTACGGGGAAGTGAATTCCCCTTCGGCATCAGAGGTCAATCCCGGAACAAACGGACTTCAGAATTTGTAAGGATTGAGACTGTACAGACCACTAGTGCTGCAGGCCTTTCTCCAGCGGGTGGTGAACGGAGGGGCGCTTATCGCCCGTGGGATGGCGGTGGGCCGGGGCCGAGTGGATCTGTGCATCCAGTATGCCGGCAAGCCTTACCCAGTGGAGCTGAAGCTGGCTGGCTGCGGCGCCAAGAGCTGCGGTCTGGAGCAAACGGTCGGGTATATGGGCACCTTCGGGGCGAAGGAGGTGTGGCTGGTCATCTTCGACCGCAGCCCGAAGAAGTCTTGACCGAAAAAGATTGCCTGGTCCACGGAGAAGATTGCGGACGGCAAGGTTGTCCATGTCGTCGGGTGCCGAGGAGTTGAGGAAAAACCATGGATCGCAAGTTCGTGATGAATGCTTTCCCGCGCACTCAAGCCTGGGACTGGCGCTTTCCGGTGGCGAATCCGGGCATCGCTCTCCGCCATGCGCCGACGAGCCCTTATCCGCGCTTTGGTCCTGTTCCTTGCCTTCCTCGCCGGTTTTGCCGCGTTACGGGCGAAAGACATTCGCGGGCCCGGATTGCCGCCGGGTTGCCGGAAGGAATTTGCCGACGAGGCGCATATGCTTGGGCGGACAGGGTTGCGAGGTGCGGGAGGAATGGCTCAAAGTCTGGATGCTGACATTGCAGGCCGAAACTTCGCCAGATCGGAGTGTACTATGGCAAGCCATCCACGCCATGCGACGTCTTTCTCTCCGGCAGGATTTTTCGCGGACCGTCTATTTTTCCGAGACCGGGCTCGAAGTGCGGCGTTTGACGACGGAACAGAACCGGCGGGGGCCGCAGGAATCGGAGAAGAACGGGGAAGCGCCGCCTACGGATCGATGAAGATGTGCCGGAGGGAAACGAACGAGTCCGGCCTGACGTTCAGGGCGGACCAGATTGCCAGGCGACGGACACCGGGATCGGGATCCCCTGTCGCCGCTTGTTCCAGCGCTATTTCCGCGTTTCGTTCAAAAAGGGAATGGCGCTGGACGATTTTCCGATCTTTGTCCACTACGCCGTGCCGGATGATGCCGAGTCGCAGGATCGCCTCCTTGCGCCAGCAAGTTTCGGCGTCTTCCCGGGCGATCCGCGCCGTTGCCGGAAGGCTGGCAAATCTTTCCATTTCACCAAGCGCCGAGCCGGATTTCCAATGAAAGAGGCGGAGAATTTCGCCAAGGCGATCGGCGTAGGCGGCGGCATGTTCGGCCATGCCAATCCGGCCTGTCCGGATCAGGAAGGCGCGGCTGTCTTGTATCCCCCGTAATTTGAAGATGAGTCCTGTCATGTAGACCAGTATGGTCGACTTGTCGCGGGTCAGGTGACGGCCGCAAAGCAGGATCGCCTGGAGGGCTTCCTGTGCCTCGGCCGGTCTTCCCTCACGTTCCGCCCGCGCCGCCCGCCGACGGAGCGCCTCGAGATAACTTCTGAGGACCGCGAAATCGGGCTGCTGTGCCGTCAACCGATCAAAATCGGGATAGTACTCTGGAGTCAGCCGGCACTCGCCCATCCGCGCCGCCGCCAGGAGTTCCAAGACGCCACCACTGTCTTCGCCGCCATCGGCTAGAATATCCTTTTCCGTCGGGTACAGTTTTTCCAGGCGGCTGAAGGCGGCGGCGGCGTTTTCCGTACCGGCCGGGAAAGGGGTCAGTTCCGCAAGTCCGGCATCGGTGTCCCAGATCGACAGCATCCAGGGGACGGACATGGAACTCCCATATCCGACGGGGGCAAAGGTGGACAGATCATGGAGAATTTCCGCCTGTCTGGGTGTGATGCCAACGTCATCGCCAGCCCGGATCCCCTGGGCAAGGGAAAAGGCAAGAATGGCGAAAAAGGCGCCTGTCGCTTGAAGCAAGCCCGTCTCCTCGCGTCAACCCTGGCATTCCGGACAGAAAAATGTCGAACGGCCGCCTATGCGGATGGATTGGATTTTGCCGTCGCAACCGGGGCAGGTGCCGCCCGCCTTTCCATACACCTGGAGGGATTGTTGGAAACCGCCCTCGCTTCCGTCAATCGTCCGGTAATTCCGGATGGTGCTGCCGCCTTGACGGATGGCGCGGCGAAGAACGGTCTTGATCGCCCGTACCACCCTTTCCCATTCCACCGGCGTCAGATCGCTGGTCGGCCGCCTTGGATCGATTCCTGCGGCATGGAGCGCCTCGCTGGCATAGATGTTTCCCACTCCCGCCACCGTCTTTTGATCCATAAGAAAAGATTTGACCGGGAGCGTTCTTTTCTTCGCTAAAGCAAGAAGCAAGCCGCCGGTGAAACCGCGTTCCAGCGGTTCGGGTCCCAGGCGGTCGCATTCGGGAGGAATGCCGCCGGGGCGGGGCAAATCCGCCAGCTTGAGGAAACCGAAACGCCGCGCGTCGGAAAAGCGGAGTTCCAGACCATCCAAAAGGTTGAAAATAACCCGGTCATGCCTGTCCCGCGGCGTCCCGGAAGGATCGACGCGGAAACGGCCGGTCATGCCGAGATGCGCCAAGAGCGCCAGATTCTCCGGAAAATCAATCAGGATGTACTTGGCCCGGCGCCTGATCCTGAGAATCTCCTTTCCCGCCAGTCGACGGCCGGCCGCTGCGGCGTCAAATGGGAAACGCAGCCGGCCAAGAGACAGCGCTCCCGTTGTTGTTTTTCCTTTCAACGCCCTGTTCAATGCCCTGACCACGGTTTCGACTTCCGGTAATTCCGGCATGGCATTCCTTTTCACTGTCCGCGCCGTCCAGGCGGTGCGCACGGGGGATGAAGGGGAGGAAAAAAGGGCATCGCCCGAAAGAAACCGGCCCTGGACGGAAAATTATATCGTAAGCGCACCCGGCGGTCCAGATGCGCGACAAGAGGAAGATGGAGAGGGAAGGAAACATGAAAAGCGTTTTGTTCTTCGCCATCCTGCTGGCGGGTGGCGTTGCCTTGTCGGCGTGGATGGGCATTGCGGACTCGCGTTTGGCTGCCGGGCGCGGGACCAGTCTCAATAATTCGCAAAAAAATCCAGTGTTACGGGAAGGGGAAGTGTTAATCTGGGACCCGAATTCGTCGGCTCCATTGCCGATTCCCCCGAGTCGGACCAAGCCGCCGCCAGTCCCGATCCGCCGT
Source organism: Planctomycetota bacterium (assembly GCA_031278535.1). Classification (GTDB taxonomy): domain Bacteria; phylum Planctomycetota; class SZUA-567; order SZUA-567; family SZUA-567; genus JAJBSZ01. The sequence goes on from JAITKH010000287.1 coordinate 3,190, forward strand.
CCCGATGCATATGCGCCGATTTACGAGCCTGCCTACGCCAGCCATCCCTTTTACCGGAACACGCGTCGGCTGATGTCGCTTGCCAAACCGCTCGGTTCCCCACATTCTGGCGATTGGCGCACTCTTGTGCGGGAACCTGAGCAGGATTTCGACCAGTTCGTCCGTGATTCCCGCCGGTCCGGAGGAACACTGGTGGTGCAGCCCATAGGCGATCTTCCCGCCGATCAAAGGCGGGCCATCGGCCATGTTCTTGACGCAATATCCGCCTTTTTCGGCGTACAGGCGATTTGCGCCTCACCCATTTCCCTATCCGTTCTTCCGTCCGGTTGCTTTCGTACGACAGACGGCTGGAAACAAATCAACGCCGAGGCGCTGATGTCGGGGACACTTGGGCCCTTGGTGGGCGGGGGCGTCGCCGCCATAGTGGCGGTGACCGACCTTGATCTCTATCCCGGCGGCGATTGGCCCTTCGAATCCGCCTTCGGCTGGTCGTCCTATGATCAGGGTACGGCTGTTGTCTCCACCGCCAGGATAATCGATCGCTCCCCAGCCAACCGGGGCCGAAACCTGTTCCGGCTGACCAAGTTATTTATTCACGAGCTCAGTCATACCTACGCTCTCAAACATTGTTCTTTATTCAATTGTCTGATGAACGGCAGCGGCAACCTGAGGGAAAGCGATGCAAAACCCTTGTCGCTTTGTCCCGATTGCCTTGCCAAGCTGTCGTTGGTTACCGGCCGTGATCCCGGTGCGCATGTTGCCGAAATGATCGGCCTCTGCCGCGCGAAAGGATTTTCCGCAGACGCCAGATATTATCGCCTCGCTTCGCGGGCGTTGAAGTTGTAATATTCCGCAAAATTTGGAGAAGACGATGTATATGCCTGACGAATTGCAACCATGGACATTCCGAACGGGCAAAGGAGAAAAGCATGAAAAATGCGATAGTGGCGGTTCTGGCGGTTCTGGGTCTGGCGCCCCTGGCGCCGGCGGCGAACAGTTGCGCTCCCCCTCCAAGAGAGAAATGGGTGGAGGTGTGCGAGACGGTCCGGGTTCGCGTCCCTGTTGTCGAATACGTTGAGGAACCTTGCGAGGTCAAGGTGAATCGCATGGTTCCCCGCGAACAAGAGGTCTCCGTCAATGCAGGCAAATGGGTATTCGAGGAAAGCGAAATCCAGGACTGCAAGAAAGTGGTTGAATGCGAAACATACACGGTGAATGTCACCCGGTACGAAACGCGGCGCGAGACCCGTGTCCGCAGGATTCCGCAGGTGGTGTGCGAGGAAGAGGAGAAGACCGTTGTCGCCAGGGTTCCAGAGATGGCGTGCGATCCCGCCACCGGCAGGATGATCAGGACATGGCGGGAGGAATGCCGCACTGTTACCGTTCCGGTGAGGCGGACGATCATGGTGGAGGAGCCGTATATTGTTGAGGTAAAATATCCGGTCCAGGTGCCGGTCGTCAGGACCAGGGAGGTGGTGCGCGAGGTGCCCGTCGTCCGGAAGATTCGGACTCCGAAATATGTTTGTGACGTGCGGAAGAAAACCGTCAAGGTAATGGAACCGAAGGTGGAGACCCAAACCGTCATGCGCAGGCGCGCGGTCAAGACCTACAGGACGATTGAGAAACAGGTGACAAAGCGGATAAAGATTCCGGTCGCTCCCGAACTGTGCCAGCCGGATCCCTGCCGATCGACAGCCTGATCGGTGCCGGTGATTTCCCGAACAGCCGAACGGTTCCGTCAAGGCGGGGCCGTTCGATTTTCGTCATTGCCCCGCTTGCGGCTTATGCCGTGATCTGCGGCGCTGGGCATTATTGACTGGATGCAAGGCGTTATGAAAGATGTCGACATCCGTCATGTCTGCCTGGACGTCAAAGCGGTGCGCGGTTCCGCGCATGCGCTGGACAACTTCTCCGCCCAAGAATTTGCCGCTGCGGCCTGAAATCACTGGGGTATTGAAAATTCACTACATTGGCTGCTTGATGTCGCTTTTCGCGAGGGCGGATGCAGGGTGCGGGCGGGATATGCGGCGGAAAACTTTCCCGTACCGCGTCATATGGCCTTGAACCTTCTCAAACAGGACACCCGAATCAAACGCGGCATAGTGGACTTTTGGAAATTTTGTGGTTGTAATTTCCGGCAGAGGTTGAAAAGCGGCATGGCGATTCTTTTCCTTGGTGTTGAACAGTCGCCTTGTATAAGGAGGAGGTTGTCGCCTTGCCAGAACTTCCACAGGTCATTGGATTCATGAGCGTACCCGGACCGGTTTTCACCAAACCCGCCTTCATCACCTGTATCCGCCTCAGCGTACCCGGACCGGTTTTCACCAAACCCGCCTTCATCACCTGTATCCGCCTCGTCGCGGGATGGATGCCCTGTCCCGCCAGACGCGCCATCACCGGAATGGATCCTTTCGCCGACCCGAAGCGCGAAAGCCGCGTTGATGTCTACCACTCCTTCTTCCGGGCCGGTGCCTGGATGCAAAGCGA
>JAITKH010000233.1 GCA_031278535.1 Planctomycetota bacterium
ATGGTTGCACGGATGGCGGGGGATGCCATTTTCACAATTCGATCCCGAAAGGAGTATATCGTCGCGGCTTCGAATGAATCGCTCCCCGTCGGGATTCGGCAAGGAGACGCACGGCAACAGGCCTTCAGCCGAGGCCGCATTCCGCCCGCAGACGCCTGGCCCGCTTTTCCATCATGATGTCGAGGATCACCTTGTCGGTCTGGCGCATCCCTTCCTCGGCCAGGCGGGCAAGGTGCAGGATGCTGGCTTCGGGATCGGCATCGACGATGCCGTCGTCCCCGCCGGGCGCCCGGTTGTTCAGGGCCAGGCGCGCCGCTTTGACGGCGGCGCCGGTGGAAGTGGCGATTTTGAGGGCGCAGGTGGCCTTGGCGCCATCGCAGATCATGCCGGCCAAATCCCCGGCCATGTTCCGGATGGCGCGGCCCATTGCCGCCAAATCGCCGCCGAGCAGCCGCACCAGGCCGCAGGAGGCGCCGGTCGAGGCGGTGACGGCCCCGCAGAGGGCGGAGAGCCTGCCGATATGGTGCTTGATATGGATGGAAACGGCATGGCTGAGGATGAGCGCCCGCGCCACCTCGCCTTCCGGCGCCCCGACGCGCTTGGCGATGGCCACTATCGGCAGGGTGCAGGCGAGGCCCTGGTTGCCGCCGCCGGAATTGGACATGACCGGGAACATCGCTCCGGCCATGCGGACGTCCGCGCCCGCCGCCGTCAGGCGGCTTCGCGTAGGAAGCCGCGTCATCGCCAAGAATGTCGTTTAGGCTCATGTTCGCAAATAGGTGAACGGAAGAATCAACCCATTGTTCTGAATAAAGTCCACTGCCCGAGAAGGCCCGATTTTAACTGAATCTTACGGTTTTCGGAAAACAAATACGCAAAAGGCCGCGCAAAACGATCTTTTCGGCCAGTAGCCTGTGAAGACCGAATCTTTACAGATTTCGAAGCCCTTTTGTTCCGGAATCGACCTCCGATACCGGAGGGGAATTCATTTCCCCGTAGGAAGAAACCGGATGAACCGGGGCGCAAAACGGGAACGCGCATCTTCGTGCGCGTTCCCGTTTCCCCCGGATCGGGAGAGAGGATTTACTGAAGCAGGCTGAGGACGTTCTGCGTCGTCTGGTTGGCTTGCGCGAGCATCGAGGTGCCGGCCTGCTGCATGACCTGGAAGCGGGTGAACTGGGTCGATTCCGACGCCATGTCGGTGTCGCGGATCGCCGACTCGGTCTTGGTGATGTTTTCGATTGCCACGTCGAGCGAATTGATGTTGGTTTGCAGCATGTTGGCCTGGAAGGCGCCCAGCCTCGCCCGCAGGGTCGAGACGTCGTCGATGGCCTGGCCGACGATGCGCATGGCGAGGATGGGATCGCGGGAAAGGCTGGCGATGCCGCCTCCGAGGACATTCTGGAGACAATATTCCACGCCGTTCCATTCGATGCGCCCAAGCTCGGACATGGCCATGGAAGGGATGGAATACACAGTCCGATCCTGATCCCCCTCGGTGTTGCCGAGCTGGAACTGCATGCCTCCCAGGAAGTTGCTCATTGTCTCGGTGGTGTTGCCCCGGGGATTGGTGGCATAGGTGTTCACCTCGAGCATGATGTCGCCGTTGGATGCGGTGACATTCTGGGAAGCGGGCACATAATTTGCGCTATTGTTCAAGTCTATGAGCATGGTGCTCTTGATGAACAATCCCTTGAGCGCCGGATCGGTGATGTAAAATCCGTCAAGCAGCTTGTCGGGCGTGATGGGGACTGCGACGGGAGGAATGGGGGGTGTTCCCAAACCGGTGGCATAAATATTCAGCGTACCGGTGCTTTCCCCGGAAATCGGATCGGTGCCGCTCGTATAGGTGAGCGTAATCGGAACCGGAGTATCGAGAGTACTGATTCGTGCCTCGACGGTCGCATCCAATTGGCTGAAGTCAAGGTAGATATCCACCGGCTGCCCAAGGCGATCCTGTACGCCGGCATTGTAGGCGCCCATTGAATAGGTAAGGGAAGCCGGTTCGAAGTGGCGCCGGTTCTTGGCAATCATCGACTCGTCTTCTTCAATGCCCTGAAGAGTCGTGGCCCGGGAGTAGAGTCTCCCTTCGTCATACCCCGTCACCGCCAGGGTGGCGAGGCCGAGTTCCCCCTGGTTGAAGACCAGCCGGCCGGAAAAATCGGGCGTGGTGGTGTCGGCGCTCAGGCCCTTGCAGAAGATCGGGGCGCCGTTCATGGTGATTTGGGCGTCCTGGCCCGCGATTTGCACCGTGGTGTCGGATCGAATCATGATCTTTTCCATCGTGTCGGATTCGCGGTAATGGTAGAACAGCTCGCCGCTCTTGTTTTGTATCCGTATGGTTTCGGCCGATCCATATTCAGTCGCGTAGAGCCGCATTCCCAGGTTGGTGAAGGAAATGTCGCCCACTTGTTCTCCCGTCGGCATGTCGGCGGAAGTCATGCTGTCGGTATAGGGCGGCTTTGGCAGGTTCATGGTGATGCTCAGGCCGCTGTCCTTGCCATTGTCCATGATCACCGATTCGAGACGCACCGTCTGGCCATAGCGGGCGCTTATGGCGATCGCGGTGTTTCCGGCTCCGGCGCTGCTGGCGATGTTGTTGTACACTTCGCCTGAACTGGCCACAAGGCTGCCGGGTTCGCAGGCGGAATCGTTGAAGGCCTCCACCTTGAAGGTACGCACGATATCGGAATTTTGCGGATCGAAAGTTATTGGAGTGTATTTGAAATAGAGCGATCCCTCGGGCGAGGTATTGATGCCGAGATTGACGCCGGACATGACCGAGTTCGCCGTGTCGGCCCAACCGGCTATGCCGTTCACCTGCATGTCCTTCATATTGTCGAGGGTCTGGCCCAACAAGGAAATCTCGAACACGTCGAGGTTCTCGGCCTTGTCTGTAAGCGTTATGAACAGGCCGTCGAGATTCTGTGTCGGCGAGCTTGGAATGAGCGAATTGTTGGTGGCGGCGAAAAAGCTGTCGTCGCCCTTGGCAATCAGCATCGTGCATTCCTTGTCCTTGTAATATTCAATGGCATTGGTGGCCTTGTTGATTACCTTGGCGTAAATTTTGCCGTCGCCGTCGCAATTGAAGCCGACCTTGAAGGCGGCGGCGGCGTTGGGAGTGAGGGTGAAATCGGAAATTTTGGCGTCGATATTGTTGTTCAGGCCGGCATTGTAAATCTGGACGTCGCCGCTTCTGTAGACATATTGGCCGGGTATGCCGCTGTTCGTCCCATTCAGTCCCGAATATCCTGTTGCCGGAGTGGGAGGGGTCGCGGCATAGTCCGGTCCATTGCCGTCAACGGTGCCGGTGACGGTGCGGTCAACCCGGACGTCCGAGGCGAAGATAAGGGTGGCGCCGATGCCGGTCGAGTCCTTGACGTTATTGATGGCGTCGACTATGGTACCGATATGCTCGCCCTGCGCGAAGGAGAAGAGGCGGGAACCCCCGCTGCCGGTGAGAATGAATTCCTGGGCCTGCGTCACCCGGGTGCCGTCCAGCTGGCAAAGCGAATTGGCGGAGTCGGCCTCGAGGTAGGCCCGCTGGGCCGACGTTTCGGTGTTGGCCTGGTACACGGTCTTGTCGCCTGTGAAGCCGATGGTCATCTTGACGCCGTCGCGCTTGAAAATCTCGTCCACCCGGGTCATGACGGTGTCGAGGAGCTGGTGATCGGTCGGTTCGTTCACCGTGGTGTTGACGTCGTAAACAAGCTGCTTCGAACCGTTCAGCAGATACTGGTCGGAGTATCGGGTGGTGTTGGCTATGCGGTTCAACGTCTCTATGCCCGAATCCATCTCCGCCTGGTCGGCCGCCACCTGTTCCGGACTGGTGATGCCGCTGTTGGCGGCATGGATGGAGAGGGCGCGCATCTGTTTCAGGATGGCGTTCATCTCGTTCAGGGCGCCTTCGGCGATGCCTATCAGGTTGAAGGCTTCCGAGGAGTTGCGGACCGCCCGCTCCAGTCCCGAAATCTGCGAACGAAGCTGCTCGCTGATGATCAGGTCCGAGGGACCGTCGGCGCCCACATTGATGCGGTAGCCGCTGGAAAGCTTTTCAATGCTCTTCGCCATGCTTTGGCTGCTGGACGAGAGGTTGCGGTACGTGTTCAAGGCCGAAAGATTGTGGTTGATGATAAGACCCATTGCCTGTCCTCCCTAACGTGTTTCGAGTCCGTCCTTGAATATTCCAAGGCCGCCCTTTCCTCTCATGCTCAATTCCCTGAGCGCCCTGTTGCTTCCCCGCCGGGCTTGAGAGCCTAAGGTTTCCAGACTGCCCGGCCGACAATCGTTCGGCCCGTCGGCAAACAAAATGTTTTTTCCTTCCCACACCTTCCCGATACTTGTCGCAACCCGTGCCTGTTCAACGTTCCGGCGTCCGGGTCACAGCGCGCTTGTCCACGAGAATGCAATGGTTCTGCCAAAATCCCAGTCTGCCTTTTCCCCGAGTGCTCTCTTATCTATAACATCTTTATTAGTACATAATTAAAAATAATAATTTCCGATCCAAATTGCTGAAACATTTCTGTTTCTTTTTCCTTTCCGATTTGGGCGGCATGTCTGTTCGGCAGTTTTCGCCGGGATTCGGAACAATTCTGATCCGAAGTTCGCCTGACCGTTACAAGAATATCGGACATTGACCGTCGGCGTCTTCAACCAAAACGGAAAAAAAATAATTTCCGCCGTAAAGTTTCATTCCGCCTATCCGACAATGTGACATTGGTCTTCCCCGGCGGATTCCAATCGCTATAATCGCTCCTTATCCGG
>JAITKH010000320.1 GCA_031278535.1 Planctomycetota bacterium
CTCCGGCCTAGCCGCCGCCAGGGCGGTAAAAATGGTTTGCCGCGAACCGGTGGAACGGCAGGCGAGACTGCCGAAATAGACGGCGTCCGCACGACGCGCGACATCCAGGAGAATGGGACTGCAAGGAATGAAGTCCCAGGCAACCTTTTCGTGGATAACGTAGCCGGCGTCGCCATTGGCGCCTATCCTGGCTTCAACCGTACCGGTCGGCCACCCTTCCACCTCGGCCACGGCAGACACGCCCACCCCCATGCCGCGAAGGCGGGCAAGGATTTCTTTCCCCGGGTCATCCCTTCCCACGGCGCTGGCGAGATGCGTCTCGGCCCCCAGCTGTACCGCATGCCAAGCCACATTGGCAGGCGCGCCGCCAAGCATCCTGCCCCCGGGAAGGATATCCCACAATACTTCCCCAAGGCATAGCACCAGCGGTTTCCGCCCATGATACTTTCCCGTCATGTTGCGTTCCAGACGATAATATGCTATGTTAGGCAATAACAACCATCATGTGAAAGGCATGTTATGCACGAAACCGGAAAATCGCAAGAAAGAAAGCGCATCCTCACCGGCGATCGCCCCACCGGCCGCCTCCACCTTGGACATTATGTCGGTTCGCTCAAAGCGAGGGTACGGCTTCAGCAGGAATACGATACCACTCTCATCGTCGCCGATCTCCACATGCTCACCACCCGGCCAAACCGGGAAGCGATAGAAGAAATATCCGAAAACGCCAGGGGACTGGTTCTCGATTATCTTGCGGCCGGCATCGACCCGGCGGTGACTTCGATTTACCTCCAGTCGGCGGTGCGAGAGACATCGGAACTCAACCTGATCCTGGAAATGCTTGTCAGCGTCAACCGGCTGAATCGAATCCCCAGCATCAAGGAAATGGCCAGGGCCGCCAACATCTCGGACGAAGAACTCCCGTTCGGACTTCTTGGCTATCCCGTCCTTCAAGCCGCCGACATCCTGCTTCCCCGCGCCCACCTGGTGCCGGTCGGAAAGGACAACGAGTCGCATGTCGAGGTAACCCGCGAGCTCGCCCGCCGCTTCAATCAGTTATACGGAGAGGTGTTCCCCATCCCGGATGCCCTGGTCGGCGAGGTACCAACCCTCCTCGGAACCGACGGGCAAGGCAAGATGTCGAAATCGCTCGGCAATGCCATATACCTTTCCGACGACGAAAAAACCGTGAACAAGAAGGTTCGCGGCATGTATACCGATCCCAAGCGCGTCCACGCCGACATTCCCGGCACGGTGGAGGGCAATCCGGTCTTCCAGTATCATGATGCCTTCAATCCCGACAAAACCCAGATCGAGGAATTCAAGAGTCGCTACCGCGAAGGGAAAATTGGCGATGTGGAAATCAAGGATGCCCTGGCCTTGGCCATCAACAGATTCCTCGCCCCCATGCGGGAACGGTATTGCCGCTACCAGGAAGATCCAGGTTTCGTGGATCAGGCCATTATCGATGGTACCGAACGGATGCGGGCCGCAGCTGCCGACACTATGCGGACGGTGCGTTCCGCCATGGGTATCGCCGGAGCGCTGAATCGTATTGCGCGGACAGCGGAGAAGCGGCGAAAGCGATTGGAAAAAGTGGAACAGGCCGGATAACGGGCAACGCCCGCCCCGGCGGGCGGCCCATTCCGCCGGCGCACACAGAAAATCCGCGAGATGCGGCTTATGATGCGAAAGGGGGACAATCATGTGTGGAATAGTCGCCGCCATCGGCATCCCCAATGCAGTCGGCGTGGTACTGGACGGGCTGGCCTCGCTCGAATACCGCGGTTACGATTCGGCCGGCGTGGCGTGGCCGGAAAACGGGGCATTGCGCATCGTTCGGGCCGCCGGCCGGGTGTCCGAACTCAAAAGCAAGGTGGAAACCTGCGATACGACAACTCCAGAAACAGCAATGGGACACACCCGCTGGGCTACGCACGGCCCGCCGCTGGAAAGGAACGCCCATCCCCATGTCAGCGCCGACGGCAGGATATCGGTGGTCCACAATGGCATCATCGACAACTACGCAACCCTCAAGGAACGGTTGACGAAAAAGGGCGTCTCTTTCAAATCCGATACCGATACCGAGATCGTGGCGAACCTTGTCGCCGAACAGTTCACCGGGGATCTGTTGCAGGCAGTTGAGGCGACGCTCCCGCTTCTGGACGGCACCTATGCCCTGGTGGTGATGTCGCCCCAATGTCCGGATATGCTGATCGTGGCAAGGAAAAGCAGTCCGCTGGCGATTGGTCTGGGGGACGGCTTCACCCTGGCGGCTTCGGACGCCGTGCCGCTGATTCCCCATACAAGAAAGGTTGTGTTTCTGGAAGACGGGCAGGTGGCCGCGCTCACCGCCGGCCGGTGCGAGGTACGGCGGGACGGCCAGGCCGTTCCCTGCATTCCCGCCGAAATCACCTGGTCGGCCGAAGCGGCAATGAAGAACGGCTATCCCCATTACATGTTGAAGGAAATCCACGAGCAGCCCGTGACACTGGAGGCGATGTTCCGGAACCGCCTGCGCCTGCCCCGGACCGATGACGCCGACCCGGAATTCATGCTGGACGGACTGGAAAACCTGTCCGACGACTATTTCCGGGGAGTGAGCCGGATCGTACTGCTGGCCCAGGGAACGGCCTACCACGCCTGCATGGTGGGTAGAAACCTGCTGGAGCGAACGACCCACATTCCCGCCTATCCCGAATATGCCGCAGACTTCCGGTATCGCGATCCAATCCTTGATCCGTCGGTCCTGGTAATCGCCGTCACCCAGTCCGGCGAGACCATGGATACCCTGCATGCGGTCAGGCTGGCCCGCGAGGCCGGCTGTAACGTGTTGGCAGTAGTGAACGTGGTGGGCAGTTCCATCGCCCGCGAAGCGGACGGGGTATTCTACCTGAATTGCGGCCCGGAAATCGGCGTAGCCAGCACCAAGGCCTTCACCGCCATGATCGCCGGACTGTATTTCCTGGCGCTCCGCCTCGGCCAGGTACGCGGCACCATCAATCGGCAGGAATTGCTCCGCCGGGCGCGGGATCTCCTGGGCGTTGGCGCCCGCCTGAACGGCATCCTCGCCAGCGATCCGTACATCCGCGCCATCGCCAACCGGTATCGCAACGCCGCGAATTTCCTCTTCCTGGGACGCGGCACCGGCTGGCCGCTCGCCCTGGAAGGCGCACTGAAACTCAAGGAAGTGAGTTACATCCATGCCGAAGGGTATGACGCGGCCGAAATGAAACACGGTCCCATCGCCCTGGTGGACGAAAACATGCCGGTTCTTTTCATCGCCCTTCAAGGCCGGCGTTACGACAAGATTATCGGCAATATCCAGGAAGTGCGGGCGCGGAAGGGCAAGATCATCGCCATCGCCAGCCATGACGACAGGGAAATCGACAAGCTGGCCGATGACGTCATTTACATCCGGGCGGATTCGGGAATCATGAACTCCATCTGTTGCGCCGTACCCCTCCAGCTTCTGGCCTACCATATCGCGACTGCCAGAGGTTGCGACGTGGACAAACCGAAGAATCTGGCCAAAAGCGTAACCGTAGAGTAGGCGTTGACATTGCGGCTGGACATCCTGACCTTGTTTCCCGGCGTCTTCCCGGGTTTTTTGGGCGAGTCGATTCCCCGAATCGCCCGTGAAAAGGGAATTGTGGAAATCCGGTTGCACGATATTCGCGACTGGAGCGCCGACCGGCACGCCAAGGTGGATGATCGGCCTTTTGGCGGGGGGCCGGGAATGGTCATGGTCTGCCAGCCGTTGATGGACGCGGTGGAAACTGTGCAAAAAATGGCCGAACCGCCGGGACGGCTGATTTTCCTGACTCCGGAAGGACGACGTTTCGACCAGACTCTGGCCGCCGAACTGGCTCAAGAAGACCGGATCGTCTTGGTGTGCGGTCGTTACGAAGGTTTTGACGAACGAATTTTTGAATTGCTCCGGCCGGAGCGGCTGTCGATAGGCGACTTCGTGCTGTCCGGAGGCGAAGCGGCGGCGATGGCGATTATGGATGCCGTCATCCGCCTTCTGCCGGGAACGCTCGGTTCCCCGGGAAGTGCGGCGGCGGATTCCTTTGTTTCCGGCATCCTCGACCATCCCCACTATACCCATCCAGTGGAATTTCGGGGATTGGCCGTGCCGGCAGTGCTTCTGAGCGGCAACCACGCACGAATTGATGCCTGGCGTCGGGAACAGGCTTTGGAGCGGACTGGCCGCTTCCGTCCCGATCTGTTACCGTGAGGCGGCATGAAACAAGCTGAATCGATATCGCATTCAACCGCAACAGATTTTTTTGTCAGGATTGTGAAGGAAAATCTCCCCGATTCGACAGATAAATTATATACTGCCCAGCAAGGGAAGCGGAACAATGGATGCGGTTTATATTCTGGGCGGCTCTGCCGCCTGAAATTGTGAATCCCTTTCTGGAATTTTTATAAATAAGTAATCATGCAATCAGTTGAATTCGATGTTTTTTATCGTTCCGTGTTCCATGATAATATGTTATGACCGTTTCCTCAAGAAATAATCGGATACAGTGAGTTGGCCGGAACGGGGAGGGCGCCATGGCAGCAAGTGAAGGAGTCGAAGAAGTCCAGGGGGAAAATGAGTTGCGGATAGGGCATCGATCCCGGCGTGACGGAGCTGCGGGAGCGATGCTGCTGACCCAAATTGCCAAGGGGGACGAAGAAGCGCTGAAGAAATTTTACGATATTTATTTCGAACCGCTCTACCGTTTTGTTTTTTATCGAGTCTGGCGGGATCATCAGCATGCCGAAGAGGTGGTTCAGGATACCTTTATGGCAGTGTTGGAGAATGCGGGAAAATACAGCCAAGCGCGAGGAACCATCGAATCCTGGCTTGTCACCCTATCCCGCAACTTCATCCGTTCCAACAATACCCTGATGCGCAGGCCACGCGAACATGAAAGTTCATGGGACGCGATGGAAGAGGATCTGGAAAACCTCTTCCTCGACATGAGACAGGGAAACATCCCCGATTCGCAACTGGAAAGCGACCATTTGCGCACCTTAATAGGCGAGGTCATGGCAACCATTCCCCAAGAGTGTTCTACTATTCTGGAGATGAAATACAAGGCCAATCTCACGATACGTGAAATAGCAAAGGCAATTCATAAAACGGAAAAGGCGGTAGAGAGCCAATTGACCAGAGCGAGAAGCATTTTTCGAGAAGCGTTTAAGGCCTTGTCGTCCGCACCAGCTGCAGAATTGGGATTTTAAAAGAATTTACGACCCGTTTTCGGTCTGTTGGGCCGGGAGAGCGAGAAATGATGGACACGAGCGACCCATGGGAAGCAGAATGGAGGTGTTTGCTAGGCAAGTCGTACGTGCCGACAACCATTCGCCCCGAATTCAAGGCAGAACTTTTTTCAAAACTCTCCGCCAGGCTGAGACACGACCGCATCACCGATACGCCCGAGTACGACGCTGGGACAGAACCAATATCCGATGATTCCTGGAGCCGACTGTTCGCCGCCGCCTATATTCCCTGCCGGCCGAACCGGGAGTTTCGGGCAGGGCTTCTGGAAGCCTTGCTCGTCCGGCAGAGCGAAATCGCCCCCAACCTCGAAAAAGGACGAAAATCGGCCTGTTTCGCCGCAGAAGCGGAAACTGTGCTGCCATCGCCCCGCTCCATCTTTTCATCCCGACTGCTCCGTAACCTCAAGAGACGTCAACGGGGATACGTTCAACGGCGGCGTTTCCTCCGTCAAAGCGTTTTCCTTTCCCTGACGTCAGGACTGGCCGCCGCCGCCCTCGTCATATTCGTAACCGGTCCCGCCGTTTTTGCCCCCCC
>JAITKH010000327.1 GCA_031278535.1 Planctomycetota bacterium
GGACGGAAGCCGGCCGCCGATCAAGATAGGGTTTGTCGACAGCCGATCCGGGGTGCTGGCCTTGATTGCCGGTCCGAAAAACCATGCCGCAAGGCTTGCCATCAAGGAAATAAACGACAAGGGCGGCATTCTCGGTCGCGAACTGGAGTTGCTTGATCCGGATGCCCAGTCCGACAACCGCCGTTTCCAGGAATTGACCCGCATGCTGATCCAGAGGGAGAAAATCGACGTGCTGTTCGCCGGCACCGCCAGCGCCGAGCGCGAAGTTGTGCGTCCCATCGTGGATCAATACAAGACGCTGTATTTTTATTGCAATCAATATGAGGGCGGCGTGGCCGACAAATACACCTTTTGCCTCGGTCCCGTTCCCGAACAGCAAATCGATCCACTTTTGGCCTATGCGGCCGCGAATTACGGTCGCAGAGCCTATATTGTGGCGGCGGACTACAATTTCGGCCAACTCAGCGCCAAATGGACGCACGCCCTGTCCGAAAAGCACGCTCTTGAAATCGTGGGCGAGGAATTCTCCCCGTTGGCGACGACCCAGTTTTCTTCGACTATCGACAGGATACAGAAGGCGCGGCCCGATTTCATCATTTCCTATCTGGTCGGGGACAACCACGCTTCCTTTTATCCCCAACTGCGCGGTACGGGGCTTTCCATGCCGATTTTCACGACTGTCACCCTGACCGAGCACAAACGGTTTCAGCCGCCGATCATGGAAAACACCTTCATTTCCGCCCAGTATGTCGAAGAGCTGGACACTCCGGCCAATCGCGATTTCGTGGCCAGGTTGCGCGCCCTGTTTCCCGATTCCGCGTATATCGGGGAATCGGCGCAAAACACCTATGTGGGCGTTTACCTTTACGCGATGGCGGTGGAGAAAGCAGGAACCACGGAAGTCCGGAAAGTCATCGAAGCTCTGGAATCGGGACTGGCGCGCGACTTCCCGGAGGGAAAAGTCTCGCTCGATCCCAAGACCCATCATCTGGTTCGGGACTTCAGGATATTCGCCATAAACGGCCGCCACGAAATAGGGGTGAAGAAGACGCTGGAGACGATCAGGCCGGATTGGCTAAGCGTTGAAAAGGGCGTCGATCTGACCAGAAAGGACGAGTTTGTCCAGTACGAGCCGTAATGGCTTTTTCTTGTTCGGATGCGATTTGAAAGGAGAGGAGATGGGCGTTTTCACTGTGGCCACGGTTACGATGGAGGTGGTGTACGACAAGCGGAAAAACCTCCAGAAATACCTGTCCTTTGTCAAGGATGCCGCCGGGAAGGGAGTCAAGCTGATAGCGTTCCCGGAACAGTCGCTGCAGGGATATTTGACGAACCTGTTCGCCTACGATCTGGAAAGCGTCAAATACCAGTACGGGAACGCCGAAACGGTTCCCGGCGGCGAGTGCGTCCAGGAAATCGTCAAGGCCGCCAAGTCATACGGCATGTATATCGAATTCGGCATGACGGAAAAGGATGCGGAGCGTCCGGACGTCCTGTATAACGCTTCGGTTCTCGTCGGCCCGGAGGGATATGTCGGGACCTATCGCAAGGTGCACCAGCCCGGAGAGGAGAAGCAGATTTACACGCCGGGCAAGGGGTTTTCCGTGTTCCAAACCGCCATCGGCCGGATCGGCATGCTGATCTGCTACGACAAGATGTTTCCGGAAAGCGTCCGCGAGTTGGCGCTGAAGGGGGTGGACATCGCCATCATGCCCACCGCCTGGCCGCTTTCCGCCGTCGGCAGCGATCCGGAGACGGACGTCATGGGATATTATTACAACCTGTTCGATACGGTCCGCGCCCTGGAGAACCAGTGCTGGTTCATCTCCTCCAACATGTGCGGCAAGCACGGTGTCCACGAGTTTTACGGGCACAGCCAGATTGTGGCTCCCAACGGGTACATCCAGAAGAAATGCGGGGTTGCCGAGGGCGTCGTGTACCACGACATCGATCTCCCGGGATCCATCGTCGAGGCCAGGAGCACCGAGGTATTGGGCCTGAATCTCCTGAAGGATCGCCACCCCGAGGCGTACGGGAAAATCGCTTCGCAGTACTCTGTCGCGACCGCGAACTGACCGTTCCGGAAAGGCGCCGCAGCGGGACGCGGGAACGGGATCGACGGAGTTTTTTTTCGCGCAATGGCGCCTCCCGCTGCGGCCGGGCAGGGCGCCGCAAAAAAAGGGGGGGGGATAACGATGCATCACAGGATATCACAGGAGGATCAGGAAAAAGCAGGCTACAATTACGCCATAGGACGCTATGCCAAACCAATCGCGGAAGTGGATCCGGGCGACGCCGTGACGATTGAAACCATGGACGCCTTCGAAGGCAAGGTAAAGAACGCGGCTACCCGCCCCAGCCAGGTCGCGGACGAATTGAATCCCTTGAACGGGCCAATCCTGGTGAAGGGAGCCGAACCGGGGGACGCCCTTGCCGTGCGCATCGATTCCATCGTTCCCCGCGGGCCGCAGCCGCGCGGGACCACGGTGTTGAAACCCTGGTTCGGGGGCTTGTCGCCGGCGGCCAAATCGGTGGCCAGCCCCCTTCCGGAAATCGTACGCAAACTGGAAATAACCGAAGCCGGCATCCGCTGGAACAAATCCCTGACCCTGCCTTACGAACCCTTCATCGGCACCATCGGCACGGCGCCGCGTACCGCCGCCATTGACAGCCTTACGCCAGGCTGCCATGGCGGAAACATGGATTTGCCCGACGTCAGGCCGGGAGCCGTGATCTACCTGCCGGTGCGGACTGCCGGCGCCTATTTGCATCTTGGCGACTGTCACGCCATCCAGGGCGACGGGGAACTGTGCGGCGTGGCGGCGGAATTTCCCAGCGTCGTCACCATCGGCATCGACGTGATAAAGGGCTGGACTCTCGAATGGCCGCTTCTCGAAAACGGGGAATGCATCATGGCGATCGGCAGCGCCAGGCCCCTGGAGGACGCAGTACGCATCGCCTACGACGCGCTTATCGGCTGGATGGCGGAAAAATTCGGCTTCGATCGCTGGGACGCCTATTTTCTTCTCACCATGATCGGCAAGGCGAGACTCGGCAATGTCGTCGACCCGGCCTACACGGTCGGCGCAAGCATTGCCAAAAAATACCTGGTGCCGTCCACGGACGTGACGCTGACGGATTTGACTCCGGGAAAGGGCGCATGATGGCCGCAGGTGGCGGAGAAGCCGTCTTGCCTGAATTCCCCCGCTACAAGGCGGCGGCGATCAATTGCGATCCGAGGCTTGCCGACAAGGCCGGAAACATTTCCCGGCAGTTGGCCCTGGTTGAGGAGGCTGCCGGGAAGGGCGCGAAGCTGATCGCCGTTCCCGAAATGGCGACCACGGGGTATTGCTGGTACAATCGGGCGGAAGTGGCGCCGTTTGTCGAAACCATCCCGGGACCGACAACCGATCGCCTCCAAATCCTGGCCGAAAAATACGGCTGCTGGATTGTCGCCGGCTTGCCGGAAGTGGACGCCCGCACCGATGTGTATTACAATTCCGCCACACTTGTCGGACCGGCCGGCGTCGTCGGAATCCACCGCAAAACCCATCCCTATATCTCCGAGCCCAAATGGGCGAAGCAGGGCGATTTGGGACACAGAGTGTTTCGGACTCCGATCGGCAACATCGGCATGCTGATCTGCATGGACATTCATTTCATCGAAACGGCCAGGCTGGAAGCCTTGAACGGCGCCGACGTCATTGTCCATGTCAGCAACTGGCTGGCGGAGAAGACTCCGGCCCCCTATTGGATAACGCGGGCCTTCGAGAACGGCTGCTATGTCCTCGAAGCCAATCGCTCCGGGCTGGAAAGGACTGTCCAATTTTCCGGCGGCAGTACGCTGATCAATCCCGACGGGACAATCCAGTCCCGTTTCGACGACGGGGAAGGCATCGTCTATGGCGAGATAGACGTTGCCGCCGCGCGGAAAAAGGATTTCGCCGGTTCAGGGCACAAATTCCGCGAACGGCGTCCGGACGGATACATGGAATTGCTTCACGATCCCTACCTCTGGAATCCGCTGGACTTTTTCCGCCTGTACAATTACGACCCTCTCCCGCCCGGCCGCGAATCCCGCGTCGCCGCGATCCAGATGAGCCCCGTCGCCGGCGATGTCGGAAACAATCTGGCGCGGACGGTGGAGAAGGCCAGGCAAGCGGCCGGCGCCGGAGCCGACTTGGCCGTGTTCCCGGAATTGACCCTGAGCGGTCCCGTGAACGCGAAACAGGCGGACGAAACCGCCTTGGAAATTCCTGGGCGGGAAATGCGGGCGCTGCTGGATGTCGCCTTGGAGCACGCAATCCACCTGGTGGTGGGACTGGCGGAACGGGACGGAAAACGCCTGTACAATTCGGCCCTGCTGTTGGGGCCGGAAGGGATCGCGGGAAAATATCGAAAAATCCACCTTGATCGAAAGGATTCGTCTTGGGCTGTCCCGGGCGATCCGGACTTCTCCACTTTCAATTTGCCGCTGGGCAGGGTGGGGGTGCTTATCGGGCACGAAGCATTATTTCCAGAACCGGCGAGAGTCCTTGCCTTGCGCGGAACCGATTTGCTTTGCTGCCCATCGTCCGTGACGCATCCTCAACCCTACGGACTTGGAGAAACCGGAGCCTGGCACAATTACCCCATTCCCCGCGGTTACCATCCGGCGCATTGGCATTTATGGCGTGTACGCGGCGGAGAAAACAACTGTTATCTGGCGTTTGCCAATATGGCCGGCGAATCGCCGGAAGGAGAACGGTATTTCGGGAGAAGCGGCGTCTTTTCTCCCGATACCTTCAAATTCCCCCGCCATGAAAGGATTTTGCCTTCTTGCGGGGAAGGCATGGCAATTTTGGAAATCGACACGACCGACGTTCCCGGCAGCGTTTATCCAACCAATGTTGTCAGAAGAAAGGACTTGTTATGCATGCGGCAGCCTTTGTGGTATGACGATCTCGTCAAGAAAACTCTTCCGGGAGAATAGCGGCGCGTTGCGCCGGATTTTCATTTTTGCAGGCATATGCCGTTTCAGCGGCTTGAAATTGTATTTTCCCCCAAGGAGGATCGTTTTCACAATTCCGGTCCGCGATGAGCATATCGTAAAAAAATAACTGGCCCATCCACGCCGCGGCACATCTGAGGAAGGCCAGTTAACCGGCGCAACGCATTATCATGCCTCCCGCTCAGGCGTCGACAGTCCATACCACAGGCCGGTGAGCGCCACAAGCACTCCGGCCGCCAGCAGGATGTTTTCTACGCGCACAACGTCTGCCAATGGCCCGAAAAACACAATCGCCGCCGGCATGGCGCCGGACAAAACAATCTGCACGATGGAAAACACCCTCCCCAGCATGGCCGGTTCGGCAATCTCCTGGATATAAACCGTTTGCGCAGTGGCCAGCAGCGGCATGAAGAACCCGGCGGCACCCATAAAAAAAAGATATACCGCAAAATGCCGCGATGCGCCCAGCAAGCCAAAGGTGATTCCAAAAGCGACAACGCATGTCGCAATCGTGCGCACTGTATTTTGGAACTGGCCGCGCAGCGCAACGAATACGCCGCCGATGAGCGAACCTGCCGCCCAGACAATTTCACTGGCGGTCAGCCGCCAAACCTCGTTGCCGAATGAGCGCTCCACCATCAGCGGCGTGAGCATCGCCGCCGGTGTAATGAAAAAAGAGGAGGACGCGTAACAGACGACTATGCGCCGCAAGCCTGGATGTCGGAAGGTATACGCTACGCCTTGATGCAAATCCGACCAAATGCTTGGCGTTTCACTACGTTCCGGGTTGCTTGCCTTGATAACGCTCATAATGGCGATGGCGAGTACAGCGGTGATTGCATCGGTAAAAAACGCGCCGACAATGCCCGCCGTACCCAGCAATACACCGCCCACGGCAGGTGAGAGCAGCATCAGCATGGAGACAAGTGTCTGGTTAATCCCCTGTATTCTGAAGAGTTGATCCTTCGGTACAAGTTGCGGATACATGGCGCTGACGGCGGGCATCTGAATCCCCGCACCGACAGAGCGTATCACCGAAACCATCAGGAGCAGTCCCATGTTCCGGCAGCCCAGCAAAAACGAAATTGCCAGGCCGCATGTGGCAAGGGCGATGAAACCGTCGGCCAGCATGATCAAATGCTTTCGGTTGTAACGGTCTGCCCAAACGCCGCCGAACGGGGAGATGAGCACCTGCGGCAGCATGGAACAGACGGTGGAGAGTGTAACCCAAATGCCGGAGGATG
>JAITKH010000350.1 GCA_031278535.1 Planctomycetota bacterium
GGAGACAGCCAACCAAAAACGGGTTGATCCTTGAAGCGATTGACCCAGCGCCGCACCTCTCGCCCCGGGACGCCGATTTCCATTCCGGACTACGCTTCAAACACACCAGCCGAACAGCCAAAAGCCGCCTTCACTGGTGGTTTGTAAAGTCTCAATCTTTCCAAATTCTGAAGTCCGTTTGTTCCGGGATTGACCTCTGATGCCGGAGGGGAATTCACTTCCCCGTGGGCGGAAACCGGATGAACCGGGGGCGCTCCCCGTAAAGTCTCAAGCAAAGATTGAGACTTTACGGAACACTAGACGGAATCATAAGGGAAAATGGTACAGGACCGGAAAGGAGCATCGGCAACACCGCTGTTGCGAGAGAAAAAATGACCCCGGCCAGTGCCTGTCACAAGGCAAGCTGAGCCTGCCTGCCTTCTCCCAAGGCCATGATAACGCCAAGATTCTCCACCACTTGCCCCGCCGCCCATACCGCGCCGATGGACTTGCCCCGGCGCTGGCGGAAGGCGGAAGTCCGCGTTGGCACCGGGGGAACCATGTTTTTTTCCATCCGATCCAACTCCGGAATATGCTTCAGGGCGTATTCGAGGGCATTGAGAGTGGATTCGGGACGGCCGCCCAGGTTGAGCCGGCAGCAAGTCTTGCCCTTCCCGTTTTCACGATAGGATTCGCAACTTCCGGAACATCCGTTGAAAGGCTCCCAAACGCAGGAAAAAATCGGGCGAACTGCCCGGCGGCAACCAACAGAACGTCGCCGTTCACCTCTCCGCCCCATAGTCCCTGGCCGCAACCCCCGCCCGGCGGCCGGCGGCGAGATCCCGATGATTTCGCCGCCAGGCAAACATCTGCCGGACGACGCCGGTCTTCCTGAAGCGGCGGATGGAAGTTACGGCCCGGAAGGAATCGACGAAGACATAAGCCGCGCCTGTCTCGACAGCCCGCCAGAGACAGTCGGTGGAGGTCCCCTGCGGCAAATTCTCGTCGAATCCGCCGATGGCGGCAAAGGTCCCGCGATCGATGAAGATCACCCCTCCCGGCGCGTGCGCCTTCCGCCGCCGGACAAGCAGGTTGGCAAGCCAAAAGGCGATTCGCACCACGCCGCCGCCCTGATCGGGAGCGCCGGCCACGGTGCCGGCCAGGCGATCCCGGCCGGCCGCCGCTTCGGCCAGTCGCCGCAGCCCGTCCGGGGGCAGCCTGGTATCGGCGTCCACAAACACCAGGATGTCGTTTTCCGCCGCCCGCGCGCCCAGATTCTTGCCGAACGACATGCCGGAACGCGCGTCTTCGATCAGCCTGATCGAATGTTTTTGCGCAAATTGCTCCGCCACCCGGGAAGATTCGTCGGAACAGCCGTTCAACGCAACGATTATTTCCGGCCCGGGACCGGGATATGCCTGCGCAGCCAGGCTTTCGAGAGCGGCGGGAAGGGCGGCCGCCTCATTGTGAACCGGTACGATGATCGAAAGGGACGGCCATGACCGCGGAGCCGTCCCGGCCTTTCGCCGTCCACGGCAATCAAGCTGCCAGCCCCGGACATAAAAGACAATGCCGATCACTTGCGGCAGGAGAACCGCAAAGCTGCCAAGATGCACGGCATAACAAATCAGGATCCCCGCCCCGGCCAACGAAAGCAGCCAATAGAGCGTCGGGACGACCGGCCGGCCCTGCCGCTCCGAAGCAAGCCATTGCGCCACCATGCGGGCGAAAAACAGGCCTTCGCCGAAAAGTCCCAGAAGCTCCCATTCGTCATAGCGCATGGATGTGCCGCCGAATGCCTCCGGAACCGGGATTCCGCCCGCCCTTCCGCTCCCCGGCGGGCCGCAAACGGATGCCTCTTTTTCCCGTCGGCGCAAGGAACGACGCCATTATCCTCCCTTCGCGGCCGGCCGGCCGCTCACCGCGACCCGGACGCCCCGTTCGCGGAGAAAATCCGCCAGCCTGTCGGCATCGGTTCCGGATCTCCCGGCGTCTATGCCGGCGCCGGGATAGGCGCGGCCGAGCGAACGGTATTTTCCCTCGCCAAAGGCATGGTAGGGCAGCAATTCCACCCCGGCCCCCAGACGAACCGCGAAACCGGCGAAACCGGCCCCGGCCGCCTCGCCGGTATTGAAGCCGGGGACAACCGGAATCCGCAGCGTGGCGCGGGGATGGGCGCGGAGGATTTTTTCGGCGTTGGGCATTATCCTGTCCAGCCCGGCCCCGGTCCATTCGGCGTGCCGGATCGGGTCGGTATGTTTGAGATCGATGAAAATTTCGTCCAGCAGCGGCAGGCAGGATTCAATGTCCGCCCAATCCGCCAAGCCCGACGTCTCCGCCGCCGTCCGGATTCCTTCCCGCGCGAAACGAACGAGAAGTTCCCGGACGAAAACGGCCTGGGCAAACGGTTCGCCTCCCGACAGGGTGACCCCGCCGCCGGAAACCGTGTGGAACAACCGATCCCGCGCCGCTGTTCGGACCAGCTCGTCCGCCGTCATTGGCCGGCCTTTGATTGCCAGGGCCGCCTTGGGACAAGCCCCGGCGCATTTCCCGCAGGCGACACAGCCGTCCCGCCGGATGGAAACGCCTCCCCCGTCCTCCCCCGGCGCGGAAATGAGGGACCGGGGACACGCCGCGACGCACGCGCCGCAACCCATGCAGCGGCCGGCAAAATGGAACAGTTCATTTCCCGGCAGCTGCGATTCGGGATTCGAGCACCAGCGGCAGCGCAGGGGACAGCCCTTGAGGAAAATCGTGGTTCGCAATCCGCCGCCGTCGTGCAGGGAAAACCGCTGGATATCGAATACCATGCCCGACGGGACGATCCCGCCCGCCTCCACCGCCCCGTCCTCAGGCCAGATCGCCGGCATGGCGTTCCATGATGGAATTTTGCGCTTTCCGGGACAGTTCGATGAAAATGGCGCTGTATCCGGCCACCCGCACCACCAGGTCGCGGTATTCGTCCGGATTCCGCTGCGCCCGGAACAGGGTCTCGTTGTCCACAATGTTGAATTGCCAATGAAAACTTCCCGTTTCCACAAAGCAGCGGAGCAGCCGGGCGAATTTTTCCCTCCCCTCCGGCGCGGCAAGGAGGCTCGCGGCCAGGCGCTGGTTGACAATCACCCCGTTCAGAGCCCGTCCCTGGTCGATTTTTGCGACTGAACGCAAAGCGGCGGTGGGGCCGTTTATGTCCAGGCCATACATGGGCGTAAGACCGTCCGAAAGCGGCATCCCGGCCAACCGGCCGTCCGGCGTGGCCGAGGTATGGTTGCCGAGGCCAATCTGGGCGCTTACCGAATAGAGGGCCGGCCAGAAGGGACCTCCCCGGTAATTCCGGTACCTGTCGAGCTCGTCGAAATACTTGTTGGTGATATGGACTGCCAGACTGTCGACCGCGTCGTCATCGTTCCCGAATTTGGGAATGCGGTTGATCGCGAACTGCCGGAGCGGCTCGTTCCCCTGGAAGTCGCCGGCAAGAATCCCGCGCCATTCGGCAAGCGACAGCCGCCCCTGCTCGAAGGTCAGGCTCCGGATTGCCATCAGCGAATCGGCGCAGGTGGCGGTCCCCACTCCCACCGGCCCGGTGGTGTTATAATGCGCTCCGCCGTCGGTGACGTCCCGCCCCTTTTCCACGCAGTCGTCCATGAAAAGGCTGACGAAGGGAAGCGGCATGATGTTCCGGTGAATGTGGTCGGTCAGATTCGCCTCGCCCGCCTGGAGACGGACGGCATGCTCCATCTGCCGATCGAAGGCGGCGAGAAAATCGTCGAACGTCCGGCATGTCGATTCGTCCGGATCTCCATCAGGACCGACATGTTTCCCGTAGCGGATGTCCCGGCCGCCATTCAGGGTCGCCTCCAGCACCTTGGCAAAATTAAGATAGCCGCC
>JAITKH010000356.1 GCA_031278535.1 Planctomycetota bacterium
TCAAGTTCCTTGCGATCGCCAATTATGCTCCAGTCCACGCTGGTTTCGGAGGAGAATACGCTGAATTCAACGAAACGGCCGCGCTTTCTCAACATCCTGAGCCCCTGCACAACCCCCGATGGATGACCTGAATTGTGGATGTAAATGTCGCATCCGTAGCCGCCGGTGAGTCGCATCACTTCCGCCACGGCGTCGCAGGCATTGAAATCGAGGACGACGTCGGCGCCAAGTTCCCTCGCCAGTTCCAACCGTTTCGGCTTGGCGTCGACGGCAACCAGGAGCTTCGGATTTTTCAGCCTGGCGAGTTGCAGCTTGCACAACCCGATGGGACCCATGCCGGCGATTACCACCGTATCGGAAAACTGGATTCGGGCGCGCCTGATCGTATGGACGGAACAGGACAGGGGTTCGATCATGGCGGCGTGTTCCGGTTTGAGATCGCGAGAAACCTTGTGGACGACGTCGTTGGCGCCGACGCGGATGAATTCGGCCATGTCGCCGTCGGCGATACCTTTCTGGTGACCGTGGATGTGGGCTTCCTCGCACATCCAGTATTCCCCCGAACGGCAAAAGCGGCATTCCCAGCATGGAACTATCTGTTCGGCAATGGCGCGATCCCCCAAGTCCAGCCGGCGCCTTTCCTTGGCGCGCTCCCCGATGGCCGCCACCACGCCGATGAATTCATGTCCGGCGACGCAGGGGGGATCGTTCCATCGGGGTTGGATCCCGTCCCCCCAGAACATGGGGACCCCGCGCCAGGATTTGACGTCGCCGGCGCAAATGCCGCAGGCTTCGACTTTCACCAGGATGTCGTCCTCCCCTGCTTGGGGGACCGGAACCTGCTCGTACCGATAATCGTTGGGACCGCAGCACATCACGGCGTTCATTTTCCCGGGAATGTCAGCAATCTTTTCCATGTTTCCCTCCCAATGGCGACTTTATGAAAGCGGAGCCGTCCCGAGCCCCTCTTCAATTGCCCAGGCTCTTGCGATACCGATCGATTCCAATGGCGATCAGCACGACGATTCCCATGACGACCTGCTGCCAGAAGGCGCTGACATTCAGGATAATGAGGCCGTTCATCAGGGCGGAGATGAAGAGCGCGCCGATGAGAGTTCCGCCGATGGAACCTACTCCGCCCTTGGTCAGGCTGGTTCCGCCGATGACCGCCGCCGCAATCGCCGTCATTTCAAAGCTCTGTCCGGCGATGGGCTGCCCGGAATTCAGCCGGGACATCAGAATTATGCCGCCCAGCGCGGCCAAAAACCCGGATATGGCGTAAACCATGGTCTTCACGGCCTGGACGTTGATGCCGGACAAACGCGCCGATTCGGCATTGTCGCCGACGGCATAGACCTTTCGGCCAAAGGTCATCCTGGTCAGGATGACGAGGCACACGGTATACACGATTATGATCAGCCATACTATGTAGGGAATCCCCACAAACCTGCCTAGGGCCAAGGCCATGTTCGCATCCGGCAGGTTGACGATGGCCTGGCCATTGGTGAACACATAGGCGGATCCCCGGTAAAGCCACATGGTGGACAAGGTCACGATGAACGGGGGAAAGTCGAGATAGGCGATGACGATTCCGTTGAAAAGACCGAAAACGACGCCAGCCGCCAAGGCGACGACCATGCCCAAGAGAATGTTGTCCGTCGTTTTCATGATCGACGCGCCCAGGACGGACGACAGGGCGACAATCGATCCCACGGACAGATCGATGCCGGCCGCCAGAATCACAAAGGTCATCCCGGCGGCGATTATCGAATTCGTGCCTGCCTGGATCAAGATGTTTCTCAGGTTGCCGGGCGTCCTGAACGCCTCCGACAGGAGGCCGAAGACGGCGCACAGCACGACAAGGCCGATAATCACCCCGAATTTGCCGATCAGGAGCGATCCGACGCCCGCTTTTTCTTTTCCTGCCGTTTTATTCATTCTTTTTCCCGCCTTTGTTCACGATGCTGTGGAGAATCTTTTCCTGGCTGACGTCGTACGGCATGATTTCATGCACGATCTTTCCGCGCGACATGACCAGCACCCTGTCGCAGACATCGGCGAGTTCGCGCACATCCGAGGATATCACCACCGCCGCCATCCGCTCCGCCGCGAACCTGCGAATGATTTCGAATATTTCCGCCTTGGCCGCCACGTCGATGCCGCGTGTCGGCTCGTCGAAAATGAGGATACCGCAGCCGGAATGCAGCCATTTGGAAATGGCCACCTTCTGCTGGTTGCCCCCCGACAGGCTCGACACCAGTTGTTTGGCGTTTCCCTTGATCCGGGTGGACGCCTTGAAGCCGTCGAATATTTCCCTGATTTTCGCCCGGTACAGGAAGCCGCGCCGGCTTACCTTGCCCATGTCGATAATAATGACGTTTTCTTCCAGCGTCATGCCGAGGTTGAGCCCTTCCTCTTTCCGGTTCTCGCTGAGATAGCCGATTCCGTTCCTGATTGCGTCCTTCGGAGAGCGGTTGCGAATCCTCCTGCCGGAGATTTTCACTTCGCCCCGCACCATTTTGCCAGCTCCGAATATGGCCCGCGCCAACTCTGTTCTCTGGGCCCCGACCAGTCCCGCGAATCCAAGTACCTCATGGGCGTAGACGTTGAAGGAGGCGTTCTCAATCTTCTTTCCGTCGCTGGCGCCCCCGACCTCCAGAACGATGTTGTCGTCCCGGTATGCGACCTTGCAGTCCTCGGCTTTCCTGTCCTTATGCTCCAGGAGCCTGCCGGTCATCATTTCGACGATCTTCACGGAATCCATGCCTGCGGTTCGAACCTTGTCGATGAGGCGGCCGTCGCGCATGACGGCAATGGTGTCGGATATTTCGAAGATCTCGTTCATCCGGTGGGAGATGTAAATGACGGTGACGTTACGGCTTTTCAGCCGCCTGACCATTTCAAAAAGCCGATCGGTTTCCTCCCATGTCAGGGAAGTGGTCGGTTCATCCATGATGATGACCCGGCAATCGACTGCCAGGGCCTTGGCAATTTCCACCAGTTGCCTCTCGGGAAGCGAGAGAGTCTCGACCTTGGCGCGAGTGTCGATATGGTAGGCCTCAAGCTTGTCCAGCTGTTCGCGAGCCTGGGCGTGCATCTTTCGATAATCGATAACGCCGCCGAACAGCACGGGTTCGCGGGCAAGGAAGATGTTTTCGGCAACGTCAAGCTGGAGCAAAAGGCTGAGTTCCTGGTAAATGATGGCGATGCCGAAAGCGCGCGCGGTGAGGGGGGTGTTGTACATGGGCAATGACCGGCCGGCCAAGAGGATTTCCCCGCTGTCACGGGAAACGGCGCCGCTCAGGACTTTCACCAACGTGGACTTCCCCGCCCCGTTTTCCCCCAGAATCGCCATTACCTCGCCCGCATCCATGGCGAGCGACACGTCATCCAGTGCCTTGACGCCCGGGTACTGTTTGTTGACATGCATGATAGTAAGGAGAGGCGTCCCATTTTGCGTCGACATGGCGGATTTCTCCCGGGAAATTCCAGTCCTTTTTTTGGGGCCTGCCGATCTCCCCGGGAAGGGGGATGTCTCCCTTTCCCGGGACGGGAATGGATTCGGCGGTTTCCGGCCTTCGCCCAGCGAAGCGCATTTCCCCTTCCGCCGGGATCGGGTATCCGAAAACCGCCGTTTGTCGCGGCTCAGTAGCCTTTTTCGGTGACTCCCCTGAGCGGATAGTACTTGGTGACGTATTCGTAGATGGTCATTTCGGTACCTTTTTCATTCTTGACGGTGACAAGGGGCCCGTCGCAAATCATCTCGCGGTCAAACACGTAGCCGTCGTTGAGGACGAGAGCCACCGCCATGCGAACGCCAATCTGGCCTTCTTCCTGGAAAGGCAAAGCGACGTCGGCGGCCAGATCTCCCTTCAGCATCAGGTCGACGGCGTCGAGTATGCCGTCATAGCCGATTAGGACCATGTCCCTGGGGTTGAGCCCCTCGGTTTTCACGGCGCTGGCCATGCCGACGGCCATCTGATCGTTACAGGCAAAAATTCCTTTCATATCCGGATTGGCGGTCAGCATGTTGGTGGTGACGTTGGCGGCGAGGTCGGAACGCCACTCGGCCGTGTTTTCCACCACCTTGATGCCCGGGAAGTTTTTCATCGCTTCCAGGAATCCCTTGCGGCGATCGACCCCGGTGGATTGGGCGAGAAGGCCGGTGATGAGGCCGACCGTGCCCTTGCCTCCCAGTTTTTCGCCCATGTACATGCCGGCCTTGTAGGCGCCGTGCACGTCGTCGGCGCCCACGTAAGCATCATACATCTTGGGATCGGAAATGCGGGTGTCGAAGTTGATAATCTTGATGCCGGCGTCGCGAGCCTTGCGGATGGCGGGGATGATGCCGTCGGAACTGGAGGCCGAGATGATGATGGCGTCCACCCCTTGCTCAATCGCGGATTCGACCATGGTCACCTGTTTTTCCAGATCGACCTCTTCCTGGGGCAGCGCCACCTTCATGTCGACCCCGATATTCCTGGCTTCCATGATGGCGGAGTCGGCGCAGGATATCCACCAGGGATTGTTGAGGGTTTTGCCAATCCAGGAAATCTTGATCGGCTGGCCGCCCTTCTTTTTGACGACCCGATCCGCGGCGTCGGCGGCAAGCGCAAACCCCAAGCTCAAGACAACCGCCAAGGCAAACAATTTCTTCATGTCTTTCCTTTCTCTGCGAAACGAAATCGGGCCGGCAACAACCAACCCGGAATGTCGGAACAATGGGGCGAAACGCCGCGGCCGGACACCATCCCCCGGCTTTGGCGAAGGATCCGGCTATTTTCCAATCCCGTTCATTCTTGCAAAACCCGGGAGCTTGTTGATTCGCATCGCCCGGGAGCCTTCGTCGACCAGCCGTCCCGTTTCCGGCCGCAATTGCCGGACCGCGTGATAGAACGCTTCTATGATGGCGTATTCGGCAATGCGCCTGGCAACCAGCTCCATGTTGAGCGAAGGGTCCGCCGTGGCGGTGAACAGGTGGATGTCGCACGCCTTGATCAGGGGGGACTTGGCGTTCTTCGTGATGCAAATGGTCGCCGCCCCGTTTTTCCGCGCCAATTCGCTGGCCGCCACCACGTGCCGGGTCTGTCCCGTATGCGACACGGCAATGGCGGCGTCGCCTTTTCCAAGGTTCGCGGCGTTGAGCATCTGGATGTCGGGATCGATGTCCGCGGCGCACCAATACCCCATCCGCCTGAACATCATGGAGGCGTACTGGCATGGCATCGAGGCGTTGCCGACGGAGAAGAACGCCAGGCGCTTCGCCGCCAGGATGGCCGAGAGCGCCCGGTCGTATTCCTTCGTATACAGGGAAAACGTGTCCTGGAGGCTGCGGACGTTGTGGCTGAACACCTCCTTCAGGACGTTTTCCATGCCCAGGCCGGAACCGCCGGAGGGGCCGCCATTGTTCGGAAACAATTCGATTCCCGTTTCCTGGCCCGGCCGGCTCAATTCCGCCTTCAGCTGTTTGAATCCCTCCAAACCGATGAGTTTGCACAGGCGTACGATCGCCGCCTGGCTGCAGCCGGAATTGTCCGCCAATTCCCGCAGGTTGAGGCGATACAGCTTCTCCCGATGTCCCAGAATGTACTCGGCCGCCTTCATTTCCGCTTTGGCCAGCGTGGGAAGCTGCAAACGCAATTTGGCGAAAACCTGGTTGGGAAAATTCCTTTTCATCACGGGAGTCCTTTTCGAGGGCAATGGGGCAATCCGGTTCAGTGGGGGGGCTTCTTCTTTCGTGCGCGGTGAAATGCCGATTGGGTGGGGATACTATAGCCAGGCCTGTCATTTTTGCAAGAAAAAAATCAAAAAAAAGTTTCATTGTGAAAGTTTATTTTATCCGGAAACGTGCCGGGCCTGCTTCGCGCATGCCGGACATCCCGCCTCCCTCTCCAGGCGACAGTCGGACAACCAGCGCCAAGCGGCCCGATCACTTCCAGAACGCGCCAGCCGGTGGAGAACAACCGCCGCAACTCCTCCTTCGGCTTGCCGGTACCCGTCGGCGCTTTCATTTGGCCCATGGGTTTTTTCAACCGCGGCAAATGGCGAAGACCGCTCGCCATTTGCCGCAAGTCCGCCCCAAGAGAAGTTATCTGGTGTTTCGAATCGGCTCCAGCCACTTGATGGCGTCGGGAATCTTTTCCAGGAAGGCGATCATGCCGGGCATGACTTTCTCTTCCCATGGCTTCATGTCCAAATCCTTGGAATAGATGACTTCCAGCCCGTATTCGCCGATTTTTTCGATATAGTCCGCCACGTTGTCGCGGGCGAACTTGCGTTGGGCGAGGGCGCCGAGATGGGCGCCTTCCATAATGGCGCGCTGCTGTTCCGGGGTGAAGGAATTGAAGCGCACGAGATTCATGACCAACAAGAGTGGGGTATAGGCGTGGTTGGTCACCGAAAGGTATTTCTGGGCTTCATAAAACCGGGAAGAATAGGCAATGGGAATGGGATGATCCTGGGCGTCGATGGTTCCGGTTTCCAGGGCGGTGAACACCTCGGAATAATTCATGGGGATGGGGTTGGCCCCCAGCAGGCGCCAGGCTTCGACATGCATGGGCATGCCGGGGACGCGGATTTTCAGACCGGCGACGTCGGCCGGCAGCCGGACGGAATTGCGGGAGTTGGTAAGGGCGCGGAAGCCGTTCTCCCACAGGGACAGGCCCTTGAAATCCTGGTTCTCGGCGGCATCCATGATGGCGCGGCCGATCGTCCCGTCCATGACCTTGTCGACATGGTCATAGTCCCGGAACAGGAAAGGCACGTCGAAAACGTTGAGGGCGGAGATCATGCCGGCGAAATTGCCGGAACCGGAAAGGGTGATGTCGAGAGTCCCGCTCTTGACCTGGGCGATCTGGGACTCGGTGGTGCCCAGTACGCTATCGGGGAACAGCCTGATTTCAATCGCCCCATTGGTGTTTTCGAGAACATGCCTGGCGAAAACCTGGGCCCCGTGGTATTGCGAATCGGTTCGGGAAGTCTCAATCGCGAAACGAACGGTCTCGCCGGCCGCGACCAGGGAAGCCGCGCCAAGCAAAAACACCGCCACACCCAACCATCTGCGCATTTTCGTCTCCTGTAAAAAGCCGCCGGGCGAAAGCCGGGATCGGCGCGGCAACAAACCGCGGCCGAACCACCGTCCCCGCCAGGCGAAAATGGAATTTTACCGGAAAAACCACCTGAGCGGCGCTCTGATCAATTGGGGGAAGACGATAAAGACGGACAGCATGACCAGGTGCGTGAACAGGAATGGAACCACTCCCCGGGCCGCCTGGGAGAACGGCACCCTGGCCACCCCGGACACCGCGTTCAGGGCGTTGCCCACCGGGGGGGTGATCAGTCCGATGCAGCCGTTCACCATGAACAGCACGGCAAAATAATAAGGATCTATGCGCGCCGCCTGGAGAACGGGACCCAGCATGGGAATCATGATCAGGATCATGGGGGGCAAATCCATAACCATCCCGACCAGCAGGTTTATCGCCATGATGACAATGATGAGGGTGGTAGGGGTGGCAATCAGGGGGTCCAGAAGGACCAGCAGCCGATCCGGAATCTCCGCCAGGGCGATGAGATAGCCGGTGACCGAGGAAGCGGCGAAAAGGAACAGCACCACCGCCACCGTCTTGCCGGCCGCAAGCATGATGCCGTAAACCATGTTCCATTTCAGCTCGCGGTAAACGAATTTGG
>JAITKH010000410.1 GCA_031278535.1 Planctomycetota bacterium
CGGTATCGATCGAAGGGGGGCGACAGGAACGAACTCTCGGGTCTTGAAGGCGTTGATGGCAAAAGTGTGGGTACGGCGGCCGTCATGCCGGTCGGGCGCGATGATACTGAAGTCGATCATGCCCACCTGATTCGAACCGATGGAGACGGTATCGATTTGGCGTGAATTTTCGGCCTGGCGGTTGCCGGCGTCGCTGAACGCCTTGGAGGCGGATGTGGCGACGCGAGCGGTAAGGGCTGCCGTCTCGATGACCAGGCCGATGCTCCCGTCCGGGAGCACGGCGGCACCGGCGACCAGATCCGAACCGGCAATGGGACCTTCCAGATTACGGACAACCACTTGCGAGGTTCCGAGCATCTCGTCGACCAATACCGCCGCCAGCATTTCGCCCGTCTCCACCACGATCAGGACGCCGTCCTTCGGCAGGTCGGCGTCGGCCTTGATGCCGAATTCCCGGCCGAGGAAAAGGATCGGGAGGATAATTCCCCGAATGGTGACGATGGTGCCCTGGTTCTCGATGGTGCCGATATCTGCAGTTGCGGGCCGGAAGCATTCGCGAACCTGCGAAACCGGGATGGCCAACACGTTTTTCCCGACCCGCACCAGCATGGAGTCCACGGCGGCGACCATGAGGGGAAAACGGAGGCGGACGGTGCTTCCCTTTCCCCTGGCAGTCTTGATTTCCACCTTTCCCCGAAGATCGTCAATGGATGTGCGGACAATTTCCATCCCCACTCCCCGGCCGGACAGGCCAGTCAGTTTTTTGGCTGTGGACAGGCCTGGCAGAAAGACCAGATCGGCCAGTTCCTCCTCGGTGAGCTTGGCGTCCGGGGCAATCTTGCCCATGCTCACCGCCTTGTCGTGGATCGCCTGGAGATTAAAACCCATGCCGTCGTCGCCCAGTTCGATGGCAATGTCGGAATTCGTCCGGGAGGCTGAAATGGTGATGGAGCCGCGTTCCGGCTTCCCCGCCTGAAGGCGTTCCTCGACCGGTTCGATGCCGTGATCGACGGCATTCCGGATGATGTGGATGAGGGCGGCGGAGAGGTTTTCCACGATGGAACGGTCGACCAGGGTATCGATGCCGCGCATATTGATGTCGATCATCTTGCGACTGACCCTGGCCGCGTCGGCGGCGGCCCGGCGTACTGTCATGAACAACGGACGGACGGATGTCATGCGGAGGGAATTGGCCACCTCCTGAAGGCGTCCGCAAGTCCGCGACAGGTTGGTGCTTTGGAGGGCCAAACCCTCCTGTCCCGCCAGCTTTGTCGTAAGATAGGTGCCGATCAGGGCCACTTCGCCGGCGATTTCCAGGAGATCGTCCAGGCGGGTGACGTCCACGGAGATGGCCTTGACCTTGTTCTCGTCAACCTTTTTCTCGATCACATCCTTTTTGAGCGAGGCGGTGTCCGTACCGCCGGACAACCCCAGCAAATCCCCGGACTCGATTACTGTGTCGGAGGGGGAAAGCTCGGGTTTCCGGCCTGGTTTCGCTTTCGATCCTTCCGAGACCGCGGGGACGCCGTTTCCGTCGGTTTTCACCAATACGGCGGGCGGCATTGAGGACAGGGCCGGGATTGCCTCCGTTTCCGGCGAGAATGGTTTCACCGCCTCGTTCAGCGAGGAGAGGAATTCCTCGGCGTCGGGAGATTCGGTTAACGTTATGGTTTCGTCATCTTGAACCGCGGCTGTGGAGTCGGCCGTCGGCGGGAGGGGATCCGATCCGGTTTCGTCCCGCATCCAGGATTCTATGTTTTTCGGTTCCGTTTTTTCCGGCGGCGGGACGAAACCGGAAAAAAAGTCGGCGAACTGGTCTTCCGTTCCTTCGCTGGAAGCGGGAGCACCGTCTTCGGTGGAGGGAAGCATCCCGCTTTCGCGCATTTTTTTTGCTTCGGCCACCGTGGCCCGCAGTTCGTCCATGAGCGACTGGATCAGGGATTCGCCGATTTCTTCGCGGCTTTTGCCGGCGAGAATGGGACGAATAATGGCAGACAATTCCTGGAGGGCGGCGATGATTTCCGCTGTGAGGATGAGATTGCCGGATCGGGCGTCTTCTATTTCGGTTTCAATGCCGTGGCAGAATTCAGAAACGCTTTTTCTTCCGCAAATCGCCCCTTCGCCTTTCAGCGTATGGAACTGGCGGAAAATGGCCCTCACCTGCTCTGTGTCGGACACCGGCGGATTCAGGGTGATCAGATCGTTTTCGAGCTCGTCAATGCGGGATTCGATGGCCATGGTCATTTCCCGCTCTTCCTCGTCGTCCTGGAAGGCGGATTCCTCCTTGACCCACGACTCCTCCTTTTTGACGTCGCTGAAGAACAGTTTTCCTTCGGCCAGGGCCTGTTTTCGCAATGATTCCGGTATGCCGGCCGGAGATTCCATACCTTGGAGGACGCCGATGACGCTCTGAATCGCCTTTACACCCTCGCCCGGATTCGCTATGATGCCCTTGGCCAGGCTTAAGGCGATGTCGCGGAGAAGCTGAACAAGCTCCTGGGCTTCCGACTCGCCGGCTTGCAGAAAATCACCGATGAGGCTGTCGGCTGTTTCAGAAATGCCGCTCCAGTCTTCGCTGGGCGACGAGGAGTCCACCATCACCAGATCGGAAGTGAGCTTGCGCAATTTTTTGAGCGTGGAGTCCGTAACCATAATGGTTCCCAGCCTTGCGCGACGCCCCGCCCGCTTGCCGCCAAAGGTTTGCCGCCGGCAGCCGGCTGGATTGTCCTTTCTTTGCATTAGTATATGCGGTCATGGAGCGCTATGCAAGTAAAAGGACGAACCCGAATTCCGGACGATGCGCAGACTAGCCGATCCGGGCCCGATCATGTATTGCCGCCGGACTTGGCGCATCTGGTTTCCCGAGAGGCGCCGAAGGGGGAAATCCGCGGGATGCGGGAGTCCGATCTGGATTTTTCAGGTCGATTTGGCTCATCTTTTCTGGTTATCAAGGGCGAACGCCTGCTCGCCCTGGATGCGGACGGTATTGCCGCCAACCTGGCCGCCCGGGATATCGAGGAGGTCCGGGTGGACGAATTGGTGGGCGGAGCGGGGCTGACCGCAAAGCTGCGGGATGGCGGGGAGGTGCGGCTGATCCGATATACCCGGATTCTGGCGCCGGAGTTCGGCTCCTTCTGCCGGATGCTGAACAATCTGGTCGCCGGACTCCCGGCCGGGGAGCCGGAGCCGGAGCCCCCGGCCGTCTGTCCCCGTTGCGGCAATCCCCTGCCAGAACGGGGCGCCAACTGTCCGGTCTGCGTCAACTTCTTTTCCGTCTTCCGTCGGCTGCTGGGCATGGCCGACCGTTCCCGCCTGGCCATTCTCGTCCTGGCCACCCTGATGGGACTGCCGGCCCAAATGTGGCCGCCCCTGCTGACAAAGGAGATTACCGACGACGTCATTCTGGGCGGCCGCCTGGATCGCCTGCCATGGCTGATTGGCATGATAGCCCTGTGCGGCGTGGTTTTCCTTGTGACCCGCTATGTTTCCACCTATCTCGCCTCCTGGCTCTCGGCGCGGCTGATAGGCGATCTCCGTTCCCTTCTCCATGAACGGATGCAGAGATTCCGTCTCGGTTACTTTTCCCGGCATGAATCGGGGGAGATGGCTTCCCGGGCCATGCACGACACCCAGGAATTGCAACATTTTCTCATTGACGGCCTTCCCTATCTTTTCGTCAATACCCTGACGTTCTTCGCCATCTCCTTCATCCTCCTCAAACTCGATTGGAAACTGGCTCTTGTGGTTTTCCTTCCGGTGCCGCCGCTGGTTTTCGGGGTGCGCTGGATTTGGAAAAGCCTTCACAGCCTGTTCCAGAAGGAGGGGAACCGCTGGGCATCCCTCCACACCGTTCTTGGCGAATCCATGCGGGGACTCAAGGCGGTGAAGGCGGCCGGGCAGGAGGAGGAGCGCTCCAGACGCTTTGCCGGCCTCAATTCCGACGTCTTCGGCCTGGTGGTGGCGATTGATCGCGCCTATGCGGCCTTCAGCGAAGGGACGTTCTGGATCATGTCCCTGGCAGTGGCGGCGGTCTGGTTTCTTGCCGCCACCCGCATCGTCCGGCAGGCGCCGGGCGATATGCTCACCTTGGGCGACGTGACCGCTTTCGTCGGCTATATGTGGATGTTTTATGGGCCGCTCCAGTGGTTCACCGTCATCGCCAACTGGATGAACCATTCTTTTGCCGCCGCCGAGAGAGTCTTCACCGTTCTTGACGTCGATCCGGAAATGTATGATCCGCCCGGAGCCATATCGATCCCCCGATTCCGGGGGCGGGTGGAATTCCGCGACGTACGTTTCAGCTACGAACGTGGCAAGGAGGTCATCAAGGGCATGAGCCTGGCGGTGGAACCGGGCGAGATGATTGGCCTGGTGGGAAAATCGGGCGCCGGCAAATCCACCATCGTCAATTTGCTCTGCCGCTTCTACGATCCGGATTCAGGCGAGGTGCGGATTGACGGGATGCCTGTTCGGGACATGCGCTTGACCGATTTGCGCCGGCAAATCGGCATGGTGATGCAAGAGCCGTTCCTTTTCCGCGGCTCGCTCCTGGAAAACATCCGCTATTGTTGCCCGGAAGCGGACTTCGACCAGGTGGTCCGGGCAGCCAAGGCGGCCAAGGCGCACGACTTCATAATCGACAAGGAATTTGGGTATGATACGCCGGTGGGGGAGGGCGGCGTCACCCTGTCCGGCGGCGAACGCCAGCGAATCGCCATCGCCAGGGCGATACTGCGCGATCCGCCAATCCTGGTCCTAGACGAGGCCACCTCCAGCGTCGATCTGGAGACGGAAAAGGCTATCCAATCCGCTTTGGCGGAACTGGTTCGGGGCCGCACGGTGATTGCCATCGCGCATCGCCTCACCACGCTCAGGAATGCCGACCGCCTGGTGGTGGTGGAGGAAGGCCGGATAGCGGAAATCGGAACGCACGGCGAACTCGTGAGCAGGAACGGCATTTTCGCCGCGCTGGTGCGGACGCAGACCGAGCTGAACCGCCTGCGCGCCGAAGCCAGCGTCATCGCCGAAGCGTGACGCGGACAACGAACCGTTTCTTTCCCTTCGCGGGAAACAGTTGCGCCGCGCCAGAGAATGGCATATCATGTAACTATGGGCCGGGACAATCGTCTTCTAGATAAACGAAACCGGAAACTTGCCATTCTTGCCGCGTTCGCCATGCACGAACGGCGAGCGGAGGATGTTTTGATTCTGGATATCCGTTTGCTGGCCGACTATGCCGACTATTTTGTCATCGGTTCGGCCGACAGCCTCGCCCGCCTCCGGGGTGTAGTCCGCCGCGTGGAAGAAGTCATGGCGAAACAAGGCGCAATCAGGCTTAATCGCGCCGAACGCGATTCCGGCTGGGCGCTGGCCGATTACGGCGACATCCTCATCCATGTCTTCGAACGCGAGGCACGGAATTTCTATCGGCTGGAGGAACTCTGGGGCGACGCCCCCCAGGTGAAATGGCGCGATCACCTTCCGAAAACGGGAGAAAAGAATTGATCGGGGTCAAAATCATCGGCTCCACCGGTTATGGCGGCCTGGGAATTATTGAAATCCTCCTTCGCCATCCCGGATTCAAGATATCCGCCGTCGCCGCGACCCAGGAGATTGGAAAGCCTCTGTCGGCAGCCTGGCCTTATCTTGAAGGATATTGCGATCTGCCAATACTCGCCGCCGACTCGCCGGAATTCATGGGGGTTGAGGCCGAAGCGGTGGTTGCCGCCACTCCGGATGGCGTTGGCCAAGTCCTGGCCGGGAGCGAACTCGCCGCCGGCCGGCGTTTCCTGGACTACTCCGGCGATTTCCGTTTCGATTCGCCGGAATGTTACGCCGAATACGCCCACCGAATCGGAAAGGATCCGGATCACAAGGCGCCGGATCTCCTCTCCCATGCCGTTTACGGCTTGTCCGAGTTGCATCGGGAAAAGATCGCCAGGGCAAAATTGGTTGGAAATCCCGGTTGTTTCGCCGTTTCCTGCATTCTTGGCCTTGCCCCGGCTGTCCGGAACGAGCTGATCGATCCGGATGGCATTGTTTGCGATTGCAAGTCGGGCGTTTCCGGATCGGGGAAAAAGCCGATCCCGGCGCATCATTATCCAGAGCGTTACGACAATATGGGAGCCTATCGATTGTCGGGGCATCAGCATGTCATGGAGATCGAGCGCGAACTCTCGCTTCTGGCCGGACGGGAAATCCGCGTCACATTTACCCCGCAGGTTGCGCCCCTGTGCCGGGGGATCATGTGCTGCCTCTATGGACGGCTGGTTCCCGGCGTCAGGCATAGCCACATTGCGAATGCGTATCGCGAATTTTACGCCGGCGAGAAATTCGTTCTGGTTCGCGACGCCTCGCAGTCCGCCTCCACCTCCGACGTCAGGGGAGGCAATCGCTGTCTTCTTACGGTAGCGACTGATGAACGCACAGGCGTTTTCCGCGTCGTCAGCCATATCGACAATCTGATGAAGGGCCAGGCCGGTTCGGCGGCCCAGAACCTCAACATCATGTTCGGCTATCCCGAGGACATGGGATTGGATCATCCGGGGCAACATCCCTGATTCCAATGATTCGGAATCCTCGACGGGCGAGGAGGAGGGACATGGGCGGCATTGCGGGGCCATCGACGGATTGGGATCTGGTTCATCGCTGGGAATGGTTCAGGCGCACTTCTTGGCGACAAGGATTCCGCGCCGCCATGCACGGACGGGGCGGCGGCCCGGCCCGGGCCTTCACCGAACTTTCCCAGGCCATCGACGCCAAAACCCTTCTTGACGCGTCGTGCGGTTTGGGCCGACGCGCCATTCTCCTGTTCGAAAAAGGAGTGAACATCCTCGGTTCCGACATATCCGGCACCGCTGTTACCCGGGCCCGCGAGTTGGCCCGGGACGAGGGTTCCCCCGTCACCTTCTTCCGGTCAAGCTGGAACGATCTGCCAAAAAATATGCCGCACCATTTCGACGGCATCCTGGTCACCGGCCTGAACTTGGAGCCGTCCTGGGACAATCTCGGCACCTCTCTGGTGGGCATTTTTCACGCCCTTTGCCCCGGCGGCTTCCTCATGTTTGTCGGCGCCTCCCAGGACGATCCGCAGGGAGCCGTCGGCGAAAGGATTGAACGGGAATGGAATTCGCAGGCTCCAGAACAGGTGGAGTGGTTTTTCCGCGAGGGAGGGGTCAATTGCACTCTGATCAAGCTGCGTACGCGGGCGAACGACTACATTGACGATCATTTGCTGTACGTGAGCGAGGAAAACGGGGAGGCCAGACTCGAATCGACCGTCATCCGCCGGCCGGCTTACTGGACCTGGAGCCATTGGAGCGACCTTGTCCGCATGGCCGGATTCTGCCATCTGGAGACGAGGAAGTATGCAAATTACGGCCTGGACGGGAGCGATCTCCGGATCAATGTGGCCTGGAAAGAAAAGAATGTCTCCGCTCCCGCGGGCGATCAAGCGGCGCGGGGGGCGGAGTATTCGGATTGATGCGTCCTTCCGCCCCGGTCGGGAGAGGGAAAATGCAATTGTCGATTTCCTGAAAACGGCTATGTGCGGACTTTTAAAGATTTTTAAAGCGATATGTCCCAAAAAAGTAGGGATTGTGGAATTCTTGCGATGTCGTCTGAAAGTCGCGACATGCGCAAAATTCCCAAATTGACTGTAAGCCTTTATCATCCTTATGGGGAAGAGTTTAAAAGTCCACTATGGAAAATGCCGTGCAAAATAACCTTTTGACTCGTGACCGTTTACAAGGATTTCCTGTTCGGCAAAGTGAAAATCCGGGCATATGTCGGAAATTTTTTGCTATATCTTCTTTAATATAAATATGAAGTAGAGATTTATAAAACAAAAATTCCACTATAGCCTATCGGCAGTTTGAATATTGGCATAGGAGACCATAATGACATTTGCCACCGCTCTCGTCCAATTCAATTCCCCGGATCGGGCAGAAAACGCTCGCGCGGCAGCTGAAGCGATCCGCAACAAATTGACGGGAATCGATCCGGTCCAGGTCTGTTTTTTCGCGGGGAAGAATTATGAACACACCGTCCTCGCCGCCGCCGTCCAGGACGCCTTTCCGGGAGCGGTAACGTTCGGGTGTTCGTCAAGCGGGGAACTCGAGGGCGTCCGCATGACCCGCAATTCCGTATCGGCCATGGCGTTCGGCAAAGACGTGTTCGGCCTTTTCGAACCCGTGCTCATTTCCCGGACTGGCCGGGACGGGGGATCGCTTTCCGTCTGTGAATCGGTTGGCGCCGCCATGGGCGGGATCGAGAAACGCTTGGAACGAAAACTTGATTCGCTTGACCATTCAAAATATGTGGGGATGATCCTGGCCGACGGCATACACTACTTTGTGGAACCGGCGGTGGAGAGGATCGGGGACTTCACCAACATATACTGCGTCGGCGGAATAGCCGGCGATGACATCCAATTCCGCGAAACGCCGATTTATTTGAATGGCCGAAGCTATGTCGACACGCTGCTTTTCATCCTGGCCGAACCGGCGGGAAAATTCGATTTCCTGAAAACGCAGGGGTTACAAGTTTTTCCGACCACCTTCACCGTCACCAGGGCCGACGCGTCCGCCCGGATAGTAAACGAACTGAACGGCGTTCCGGCCGTCAAGGCATATTGCGACGCCGTCGGAATGGCTCCCGAAAAATTGTCGTTGGAAGATTGCCAAGTTTGGCCCCTGGCGCTCATGGTCGGAGAGGAGCCGTTTCTAAGAGTTGTCCTGGGCGCCCTTCCGGACGGCAGCCTGCAACTCTTCCACGCGGTGAACGAGGGCATGCGCATGAAACTGTCCCATACCGAAAACATCGTGGCCTCGACCGCCCGCGCCCTGGCAGCGAAAAAAGCCGAGATGGGCGGGAATATTTCCGCCATCCTCCATTTCAATTGCGCGGCGCGCCAACTTGCCCTCGAGAAGGATGGCGAAGCGGAACAGTTCTCCCAATTGTTCAACGGCTGCCATCACGCCGGTTTCTCGTCGCATGGAGAGATTTACATAGCCATCGCCAATCAGACCTCGACCATGCTGCTGTTCGGCTGAGAGGCCTGAAATCGACATCCAGTGCCGGAGGGAATATACCGTTCCGAACCCGCTCTGGTTTGGGTATACACTTCCCCAGAGGCGGTTGCCGGATGAACCGGGGGCGCTCCCCGCAACATGGGGCGTCATTTTTCTTCCCGGGAGAAGCGGATTGCCAGCCAATAGCCCACTCCGAAGAGAAGCAGGAGCGGGAGGGCCAAAAGCAACTGGGTGAAGGGATCCGGCGGCGTCAGCAAGGCGGCGAGGACGAAAATGGCGAGAATCGCCCAACGCCAGCCGGCCTTGAGCGATTCGGGAGTGAGTATTCCCGTCCGGGCAAGCGTCAGCATCGCCAGGGGGAGTTCGAAGGCGAAGCCGAATCCGGCGCAGCAAGCCAAAACGAAATCGACGTAGCCTTCGCCCGTGAAGACGTTTTCCCAACCGGACAGGCTCTGGTTGAAGGGAAGAAGCCAAGCCAATGCCAGCGGCACGCCGATAAAATAGGCGACGGCGACCCCCGCGGCGAAAAGAATTCCTCCGGCGCCGAGAGAGACATGGAGCCAACGCAGCTCGTTCGCGGTGAGGCCCGGCGCGACAAATCGCCAGATCTGGGAAAGCCATACCGGCAGCGACAGGAACATGGCGAAGGCAAAGGCGATTCGCATGGTCATGATCAGGCCGTCGGACGGATTCAGAGCCTGGAAGCGAAGGAGATGCGGCGCCGCCCTTTCCAGCGGCAGGCTGACTACCCGCCACAGTTCCCGATAGAGCCATAGGCCAAGGGCGAAGAAGGGAATGAAGACGGCGAGCGAAACCGCCAGCCGCCGCCGAAGTTCTTCAAGGTGGACGCCCAACTCGTCCCGCAGGGAATCGTCGTTTTTCGCCTCCGGATATGGTTTTGTTCCGGGCGCTTCGGCATCCTCCGCCTCGGGCGCCTTCCCGCGCGCATCGGGCGGATTGGCCGGATGCCGCGGATCGGGCGCCCATTCCCCAAAACCGGGGTGGCCGGCGCCATCGCGGGGCCAAGGCTCGGGCGTATCGATTATTTCAAGCGTATCGTCCTGATCCGGCATGGCTGAGACTGAATGGCGCCCGGCCGACGCGGCGGATTTATCATTTTCCGTAATGCACCAGTTTGGCGAAGGAGTCCGGCTTGAGGCTCGCACCCCCGACCAACGCCCCGTCAACGTCGGGCTGGGCCATGATTTCCTTGACGTTTTCGGGTTTGACAGAGCCGCCGTACTGGATACGGATCGAGTCGGCCGCGTTCTTCCCGAACAAGTCGGCCAAGAGTTTCCGAATGCCGGCGTGCGCCTCCTGGGCCTGGGCGGGAGTGGCGGTTTTCCCGGTGCCGATGGCCCAGACCGGTTCGTAGGCAATGACGATTTTCTGCAGTTGCCGGACGTCCAGCCCCGCCAGGCCGTTCCTGACATGGTCGTCCACAACGGCCGCGGTTTTCCCCGCTTCGCGTTCCGCCAGCGTTTCGCCGCAACAAAGGATAACGTCCAACCCGCTCGCCAAGGCGGCTTTGATCTTTTTGCTGGCCGTCTCGTTGGTTTCGCCAAAATACTGCCGGCGCTCGGAATGGCCGATGATGACGAAGGAACAACCGGCTTCGACCAGCATTCCCGGGGAGATTTCCCCGGTGAAGGCGCCTTCCTTCTCCCAATGGCAGTTTTCGCCGCCGATACGGATGTTCGTACCTTTCGCGGCGTCGGCCAAGGATTTCAAGGCGGTGGCGGGAGCGCCGATTCCCACCTCGACGTCGCCGGTACCGGCCACCAGGCCCTTCGCCTCGTTGATGAAAGCGACTGCTTCGGCTACGGTCTTGTACATTTTCCAGTTGCCGCAGATGAAGGGTTTACGCATGCCATTTCCTTTCTTCTCAATAAAAAGCCGAATACGAAGCACGGGGATCGGGGAGAACGGTATCCATGCGGGAAACTATAATTCCTCCGCATGTTCCAAATGGCGCTTGATGTCGCCGGCCAGGCGTGCGGCCAGAGTTCCGTCGATGGAACGATGATCGCAGGACAGGGTGATTTTGGCAATGGGCCTGACGACGATCTGGCCGTCCACGACCGTCGGCGTATCCACGGTTCCGCCCACGGCGGCGATGGCGGCTTCGCCCGGATTGACAATGGCGGCAAATTCGTCCACATCGTAGGCACCCAGATAGGAAACGCTGAACACGCCTCC
The DNA here is from genome assembly GCA_031278535.1 of Planctomycetota bacterium. GTDB lineage: Bacteria > Planctomycetota > SZUA-567 > SZUA-567 > SZUA-567 > JAJBSZ01. The sequence continues at coordinate 11,232 of JAITKH010000410.1, forward strand.
CGCGCAGTCGGCCGGCGCGAGTTCTCCCTTTGCCGCGCGTTCAGCCAATTCCCGCGTTTCGGAGACAATCTCATCCAGCGGTTTTCTGTCCGCCCGGCGCACCACCGGAACCACCAGGCCGTTGTCGGGCAAGGCCGCGGCAAAGCCGATGTTGATTTCCCGGCGGCGAATCACGCCCTCTGGGGTGAAGACCGCTGCCGCACTGGGATTGCCCGCCAGGGCCAGCGCGGACGCCTTAATCGCCATGTCATTGAAGGTCGCAGCTTTGCCGACGCTCTTGCGCATGGCGCTCCGCCTACTCCTGGCCGCAGTCATGTCCACCGCCACGGTCAGGTAGAAACAAGGGATGTGCCGTTTCGACATCGCCATGCGGAGGGCAATGGTCCGGCGCATGACGCTCAACGGCTCCGGTTCGCCCTCGCGATTGTCGATTTCATTCCAGTCGAAGACGTCTGGGGCATCCGGCTGCGGAGAAGGAGTGGCGTCTAGTTCCAGCGGCTCGTCCGGCGAATCGGAAAGCAGGGCGAGAACCGTTCCCGTGGAAAAACGGGGTTCGTTCCCGGCCAGAATCCGGCGCACATAACCGGCGACAGGCGAAAAAAAAGTGGCGATTGCCTTGTCGGTTTCGTAAAGGAAAAGCGGTTGGCCGGCCTCGACCTTTGTGCCCACCGGCGCCAACCATTCCACCAGACTGGAGAGGGGAGACAATGTCTCGCCGTCGGTCGGGGAAAAGGCGACTTCGCGAATCATCCCGTATCGCCTTCCCGCAATTTCGCATAGCGCTGGAAAGCGGCTGGAAGTTTCTGGACAATGTCCGAAGCCATAAGTCCGTGCATTCCCAATTCGCGGCTTCCCAGATCGCCCGCCATGCCATGGAGGTAGACGCCGAGCTTGGCGGCGTCGAAAGGAGGGAGGCCCTGGCCGACCAGGGCGGCAATCACGCCCGTCAGAACGTCTCCAGATCCGGCCGTGGCCATGCCGGCATTGCCGGTATGGTTGATATAAACATTCGTGCCGTTCGTCACCACGGTTTCACTCCCCTTGAGAACCACCGCCGCGCCGGACAGTTTTGCGTACTTGACCGCGAAATCGCGGCGTTTTTCCTGTACGTCCGCGGCTGTTTTGCCAATCAGGCGGCCCATTTCGCCGGGGTGGGGCGTGATGATGGTGGGGGATTGGCGTTTGCGGATAATCATCAGATCCGTGCCGATGGCGGTAAGGGCGCCTCCGTCAAGAATCAGTGCCGGATAGATCTCCGGAATGAGAAGTCGCATGAGTTCGCCGGTGTCCCCGGCCACCGGCAGGCCAGGCCCCAGGATGACGCATGTCGCTTCCCTCGCCGCTTCCACCAGTATTTCCCTGGCTTCCATGGACAGGGCGCCGGAAGGGGAATCGGGAACCGGCAAGGTCA
>JAITKH010000032.1 GCA_031278535.1 Planctomycetota bacterium
ACGTATCGGCATGGCGAGGGACGGAGCGAAAACAAAAACGTCATTCCCGCGACCGCGGGAATCCAGAGGAGACTTCAAGAGGGGAACGGCTGCGGTTTGCCGGCTGCGTTGCATCGTTCTCGGCTGTTCGTTCCCGTTCCTCTGCGGGGATGACGAATGGGGTGTAAGACGACACCTGTCCGGCTTCCTGAAAAACGGTGAGATCATGATCAATTTTTATCGAACGAAAGCAAAGGAAAATAGTATAACATAAATATTTTCAAAATGTTATGAATTCAGACGCCGAAAAATTCCCGCCCAACTGTCGAAGATGGGCGTGATTTCGCTCCGGGGGAATTGTTTTCACGATTCCACCCCGCGACGAGTATATCGCGGACGCATTTCAAACCTTCTGATCGTTTTACCTGCCCCCGGCAGTCAGCCAGCCTTTCTGCGACTTCCAGGTGCGTTCCCATAGTTGGGCGGCAAAGGCGAGATCGCGCTGGACCTCGCCATCGTTCGGCGCCCATTGCAGGGCTTCCTTGAGGCGGGCCACAGCCAGATCATAGCGTTGGCGACGAACCAGTATGGTTGCCTCCAGCCGGTAGGCCCAAACATGGTAGGGGAACTGCTTGACAGTCTTGCGAAGTACCTGCTCGGCTTCATCGTAGCGGTAGATCTCCATGAGCATCTGGGCATAGTCGCAAGCCACGTCCGGACTCTCGATGGTGTCCTCGACCGTGTTCTGGAGGAGTCGCATCGCCTCCCGCTCCCTCCCAAGCCGGCGCAGCGACACCGCTCTGGCCGCCACCACGTCTTTCGGAATATCCCCGTTCTTGTCCGGTTCGGTAAGCTCCACCACCCTGGCGTACTCGCTTCTTCCGCTTCCATATGAAGCGCGGGAAAAGGAACTGTCGCTTGCGACCGTCGCGCTGGCGTCGGAACGGTAATTCGCGAGTTCGAGCCATCCCCAGGGATCGTCCGGCGTCGCTTCGACATACGCCTGCAAATGTTTGATTGCCCCGGCAAGGTTTCCGTCGCGGCGCTGGAGGCGGGCCGCCCCCATGGCCCCCCGCTTGTTCGCCGGAGCCTTCTCAAGCGAAAGCCGGTAAAAACGTCTGGCTTGCGGCACGGAACGGGTTTCGTCGTAGGAGTCGGCTATGGCGGCCAGCGCATCGCCGGTCAGTTTGGTCTCAATCCCCGGAGAATGCTGGCGGGCCCGTTCGAAGGTTGCGATCACCACGCCCGGCCGGTTGTTGTCGGCATGGATGGATATTTCCCGACTGAAAATCTCCCCGGAATCGGGGAATTTTTCCTCGGCCTCGCGCATTATCCGGATGGCTCCGTCAAAATCGCTGTTCCACATGTGCCGATCGATGGCGTCCAGCCATTCCGGCTCCCCGCCCAGTCGCGCCCTTTTTTCCGCCAGTTCATACTGGCGGTCGAACTCCCCAAGAACGCTATAGGCGTCGGCCAGCTGTATGAGCGAGGTCAAATCCTCCGGATCGCCGGTCCAATCCGTCGCCTCGATCCATCCCAGGACTTCGCGCAGTTTGTCCTTTTCGTTCACTTCCGACAGCACATAGGCTGCCCGCATCATGGTGTTGCGATCTTTCCCCCGGCAGGCGGCCAGGGCCTCGGCCAGGGCGCCGTTTCTCAGGTCATCCGGCATGAAACCGGCTTTCTCCTGTTCGGACACGGCGGCGGCAAGAAATGCTTCCGCCAGGGAAGCGTGCATTTCCGGCGTGGCGTAGTCGCCGGACCGGGACAAAAAATCCCTGGCCTTGGTGAAATCATTCATTTCCAGAACCCGCCAGACCAAAGTGGCGGCCAGCTCCGGGTCCCAGCGTTTTCGCAAACGCTCCTCGGCAAATTTGAAGGCGAAATCCAGGCGCTCAGCCCGGGCCGGGCTGTCTTCCGGCGTCTCCTCGGCCAATTCGAGCAGCTGTCCGGCCAACTGCAACTCGATATCCAAACCTGTCGCCCCCACATCAATAACATGCGTCAGATACTTCCATGCCTCATCGGAATCCTTCTTTCCCGCAGCTGCCCGGGCGATCCCGAGCCAGGCGTTTATGTCGTCCGGCCTCCGATCAACCGACCGTTTCCAGAAAGCGAAAGCCTCGTTCCAATCCCCTTTCCTTTCGAGCAAATCCGCTTCCATGTTGATGTTTTCCGCATCGGTATCGGGAAACAGGAGCACGTTCGCCCTGTAAATCTCCTCGGCCCGCTTCAACCATTGGTCGGCCAAATCAGGATCCGACGAACGGTGAAAATCGCTCAGGGTAAAGCAGACATAGACGCTATCCCGAACCTCTTCGGGGACACGTTCCTCCTTGAGAGAGTTCAAGCGATTGAGAACGCTTTCCACCGTCGCGTCATCCCCCCTGGCGGCAGCCGACCTGGCCATTCCCAGCCAACTTGAAGAGTCATCGGGAAATTGCCTGGTCAACCTGACCCACAATTGGGTCGCCTCCTCGGCCCGACCCTGGCGATCTCGCAAATCCGCCAGCAGCGACAAGAACCAGCGGTTTCCGCCTAACGCGCTTGCTTCCAGGCCGGCCGCCAGCCTGTCTGCCTGCTCAAGGCGTACAGCCTGGGCCTGTCCGCCCTCGCCGCCGGTACCGGCCAGATACAGGATAGACTCGAAAAGGCCAAAGGCGTCGATGAAGTCGTCCGGTTGCAGTCGGGACAGAGCCTGATCGACTGCCGCCGCCGCCTCCGAAACATTGTTCTCGCGAACGGCGGCCCTTGACAATCCGACCATTTTCTGAACCGACTCGGGATTTTCGCGCAATTCGGCCCGCCATTGGTCGATTGTCTTGGTTTCGTTTTCGAGCATCGCGTAGACAATGCCGTCCAGGCCGATCTCGACATCGAAAGGATTGTCCGCCGATTTCAGCCTTTCGAGCAAGTCGGGCACGGCCGCGAAATCGCCGGTACGGTAGGCCATATTCACGCCCATGACGATAATGTCGGCGGTGGCGCCAGGGTCGCTTATGAATTCGTCAAAATACGACGACACCAGATCAAGGCGATCCTTCAGGAATCCCAGTCGCAGGGCCGTCATGCGGTTCATCCGATCGGCAGCCGGATCGCCGGCCGACATTCCGGCCAGCCTGAGCGCCAAATCCAGGTTTTCCTTGAATTCAGCCGATTCCCTTAAATACTCGAACGCAAAATTGACGGTACCCTGCGGCAACGGTTCGTCTCTCTTTTCCGCAAGCAGACGGAGGAGTGCCTCGTCCCCTTTGTCGTATTCTCCGTTCCGATAGAGAATAACGGCGTGTTCGAATTGCCGGAACACTGCCAATTCGACGAACCTGGACATTTTATCCAGGGTTTTCACGGCGCCGGCAATGTCCTGGTTGGACATTTGCAGCTCATACAATGTCTGATAGTGATCGGGCGTTGCCAGATCGAGTTTTTCCAGCATGTCGACGGCGCGGGTAGTTTCGTCGACGTCGAGTTCCCAGGCGCGGTTGGTGAAATACCGTTTCCAGGCTTCGCCGTTTTCCGGATCAAGTTCGAAAACGCGCCGCAGCGCCTCATATTCCCCGTCCGGGTTGTCGCTGTCCGCCCGCCACCGGGCGATGGAGAGCCAGGTCTGCGGATTGTCGAGATAATCCTTTTCCGTTTCCAGCAACGTCTGTTCCGCCATCCTGAGATCGCCGACCTTGTCGTAATACGCCACAACCTGGAGCATGAAGACGCGATCACGGTATTTCTCCGGCAAGACGGCCAGTGCCTCGTCCAACTGATTGTCGTTTATCAGGATTATGGCCAGGCGGTACTGGATGGCGGGGTCGTTGGGACGCCGTTGATTCGCCATCTCCAGCATTTTTTTTTCGTTTCCGATGTCATTGAACGTGAGGTATATGTCCGCCAGTTCAAGGCAGGCTTCCGCATCGCCGGGATCGCTTTCGATGCGCTGGTACAACAGCCGCATGAGCCGTTGGGGATCGTCGCCTTCCCGGCTCATCTCGATCAGGGTGTCGCTGGTGGGAATGGAAATGTAGATAATTCCCAAAATCACCAGCGAGAACATGACAATGTGTTTCCAGTTAATTTTCAAGGCGTATTCCCATCCATTCTCCGGATCCGCCGGGCACATCAATGCGTATGCGCCCGTCCGCCAGCCTTTTGGACGCGCTCCGGATCGGCTCTCCGCCCGGAAACGTCACGGAACCGCGCCAATTTCCAGCCGGAGCCCACAGCTCGACGAATCCCCCGGACCACGAGCGGCACTCGGCCTGCCAATAATCGTCGCCCTTCTCAACATTCCGGACCAAGCCTGTGGCTCGGGCCAGGCACGGTTCCGCCGGCATTTCCCCGGTCAGCCGGATTTCCGCCCTTTCCCCCGGGAGCAAGGAAACATACAGGGAACCGTTATGGCGAACAAAACCGGCGACATTCACGCTGGCGTCCATATCCACCAGCCCTTCCTCCAGGTCGAATCTGACCGTGCGGCAGCTTTTGTAATCTTCGATCCACCAGCCGCCATCCGCGGTACGGCCAATCCGCGCATCCATGAAATCATTGACCGCGCGCGTGTATTCCCGGGTGGTGATCCAGCATAATTCCTGCTTTTTCGCCCACTCGTAGACGTTTTGAATCGCCTTCCAGCCGGCAAAGGCTACGGCCGGGAACACATGATAGTAAATATTCACCGGCAGCAGCCGGATGGGGCTTTCCGATTTTTCGAAGGTAAAAATGACATTGTTGAAGGCTCCCTTGAAACCGGTCCAGTGATCGGTGTAGATGTTCTCGTTGCAGGCGGAAGCGTACACCTGCCGGTATTCGCCTTTTTGGATATAGAGAGAACAAATGTAATATATGCTGTTATAATGGGGATCATACATCGGATCGCCGCCGTTGATGTTGTCCAGGCCCATCTCCTTCAAAATGGCCAGCGCCTCGACGGGAGGCTTGCAATCGCCCGACCATTGATAAACTTCCACCGGCTTGTCGGGGGGAAGAACGTGCCGGTTGAGGTACTCGACAGCCCCCCGTATCTCCATTTCGTAAGTGGGGTGGTATCCGGGAATGGCATAGCCGCAATACAGGTTATACCAGTCCAGGGGATGGGTATACGCATGGCATCCGGCCTGAATATAGGGAAGCCCGAAGATTTCCGCCGCATACTCCCGCAACCTGTTCGCCACCTCCCGATGCGGCGGAAGGTACGCGGGACGCGGCTTGTCCCACGCCTCCTCGACCGGCGTATCGGGGTCGGCGAAACGCAGATCGAGATCGGGATCGTATTCAGCGGATATGGGAGCGACGGTGACCGGGAAATCGTATTTTTTCCATACCTCGTTCAGCAAGACGTCGATGGCGAAACGGCTGGGGCCGGGTACGTCGGGCTCGGTCATATTGTAGGGGCCGTCGACATCGACATGGGAGTAGGCGCCGCGCATCCCCGAATAGGTGGTCACGTCGGGAGCGGGCATTTCCCGGCAGTCCAGGACCTCGCGAAGCATGATCCAGGGATTGAGGTTCCAGGACATTCTGAACCCCCCTCCCATGACGTCGAACGAATGGTAGATCATGTTGTCCGAGAGGGACCAGAAGCCCGCGTCGGACATGACCACGCTGACAACATGCACATCCGGATCGTCAATGCTTTCAATCCGCTGCCAGACATCCGCTCCTTCCCTGGCGCGGAACAGGGCAAAGACGGCGTCTTCCCGGAATCGCCTGGTTTCATAGAAGAATTTCTCCGGCTCCAGATAATTCACTCGTACCCTGTCGAACTGCAACTTCCGATCCTTCGGGGCATTCTCGATGCCCAGGCGGGCATGAATTTCTTCCAGCAGCTTTTCTCCATGCGCTTTGCCGTCCGGGCCGATCGGAGCGTCGAGACCGGTGGGGAGAATCAGCTTGACGCCGGCGTCCACGGCATCGAGAACCCAGGGGAGAAAGTTTTCCGCCTCATTCATTTGGTAGGAATACAACCATATCACTATGGCCCGATAGGGACGGAAGTCGGGAAGCGGCAGGTCGGGATCGGCGTAATCCACCATGAAGCCAAGATGGTTCAGCGGTTTTTGCAATATGGTGTGCATCGCGGAATCGCTGATGTCGCCGTATTCGAGTTCGCGGAAATCCAGTATGGCGAGAACCCGCCGCGACACTTCGCCGTCGCGGAGAAACCATTCCTCGGTTTCCCCGCGCGCGGACAACGGAACGCCCAAGACCATGAGAACAATCAGCGCAATACCGGAACGGCGGCGCCTTGGCTCGGCCATCGAGGCACACTCCTCCCTGCGGCGCATCGCCGCATTTCCGCAATCATGATCTTGCATATGTCAAGCAACCGGTTTTTCATCAATCTTGCTACTCAACATAATGATCTCCCATAAATTCCCTAAAATAATTTTTTATTGTGCCGTCAACATTTGAACAATTGTCAATGCCATCGCCGCCCGCCCGTAAAAATGGATATTTATCCAGGCTTTTTGCAACAAACAAATCCTTTATTTCATTGAATTTTCCGTGATCCAGCATAATGTCGCAATTGCCGAAATAATATGGGATATGTTTTATGTAATCCTTGAAGACATCGGCATAACAATAATAGTGAAACTTTTCCTTCGTCACCCTGATTGAATTGTACCTTTCCTCTTTCATGAACGTTTGGGAACGTTTCAAAGCGTTCACATCCCTCATGGTCCAGAACAGGGCCCTGGTATCGTCCGGCGACACGTGTTTCCGATTCGGATATTTTGTGGCGTAATCCCCCAGCCAATCATATTGGCCTATGGTAAAAATCTTGCCCTCCCGCGTCCTGAAACCATACTTCATGATATGGCCGTACGACATTCCCAACCCCTCGTATTTATAGAGCGCAATGACTATGGGAAACTGGGTCATTTTGGAAGTCGCCGAAAAATATCCGCTTCCTATAACAATGCAATCAATCAATGTATAATTGCAGGTGAATGAATTCAATGCCCTGAAATTGGCATTCTTTATCAAATAGGAAAGCGGATGCAACACGCATATATAATCGGCCGCCAGTCTTGCGTACGACAAAAGAAACGAGATTCCCACATCTCTCTTCCGCAATGCGGGAGCAACGGCGAACGAATCCCGCTTCATTTTCTTTCTAACAAGGGAAGTCGTATCATTATAGGGCGGATTGCCAACCAGTATTATCTTTTCATCATCAAGATCGTAGTGGCTTCGATTGATCCCGCTCAAACTGTTATGGTGAATAAATCGACAATCGGGGCGCCTTTTCCGGGCGATGCGAACGGCGGCTTCGTCTATGTCGGCCCCTATTGATCCAGGCTTTCGCAAAAAACTGCCGTAACCACATGATGAATCTATAATAATATACTTTCCAAAATCGGGCACATTCTTTTCCAAAAGATCATAGACAATGTCGACAATATCATCGGGCGTATAAAAACTGCCGTAATTGACCGTATCTTCAAAATCCAGATGGTCCTGGTCAATCATGGCATTGGACGGCTGTTCATAAGCCGGTAACGTCCCCGATGTTTTGTTGTCCTTGCCTGTAACCGCCACCGGCCGCTCTCCCTTCCTGTCCCTAAACAATAGATAATGACAACTTTCATTCCCGCCATGCCGCTTTCCCCGGGTTTTCCCGCATGTTGGCGATACCCTCCCTCTTTGCGGGGATACATGCCTCCTCTTCGGCTATTGTCGCGTTGACGATCACCAAAAACTATTCGCGAAAATCCAGCGTGCCAAGAACCCGCCGCGACACCCCGTCGTCCCGGGGAAACCATTCCCCGGCCGTCCCGCCCGCGGGCGACAGAACGCTCAAGGCCATGTGAATAACCAGCGCAATGCCGGAACGGCACAACCTTCCCCCGACTATCAAGGCACACTCCTTCCAATGGCGCACCGTCGCATTCCCGCAATCACTTTTCGAAGACGATGTTGATCCATTCCCCGGCGCCGCCGGGAAACTCGAACCGGAGACGGCCATCGTCAAGCCGTCGCGGTTTCCCCGAAATCTTCCTGCCGCCAGGAATTGTCGCCGAGGCCCGCCACTTTCCCCCGGGCGCCCATAGCTCGACAAATCCCCGGGACCAGGAACGGCACTCGGCCCGCCAGCGATCGCCTTTGGCCTCGACGTTCCGAATCAAGCCGGAAGCGCGCGCCAGACACGGCTTCGAGGGCATCTCCGGGGTCAAACGGATTTCCGCCCTTTCGCCCGGGAGCAGGGAGACATAGAGGGAATCATTGTGCCTGACGAAACCGGCGACATTCCGGCTGGTTTCCATATCCACCACCCGATCCGCCAGATCGAACCTGACCGTGCGGCAGCTGTCATAGTCCTCGACCCACCAGCCCCCGTCCCCGGTCCGGCCAATCCGCGCCTCCAGGAAATCCTTTGCCGCCCGAACGTATTCCAGGGCGGTAATCCAGCATAGCTCCTGTGTCACCGCCCAATCATAAACAT
>JAITKH010000048.1 GCA_031278535.1 Planctomycetota bacterium
CGGTATCAGGTGTGGGAGATTCCGCCCTTGGCGCCGATGGTGACGGAGCATCGTTTCCATTCCCTTCGTTGCGCCCGCGGGGAATTGACGACCGCCCGGTCTTCGGAGGCGGTTGGCAAGGGGATGCTTGGTCCGAATCTGACAGCGTTGGCGTCCTACCGGCGGTGAATGGCAAGTGGCGGCGGATTCCCTTGCATGCATGGCTGTACGCCGCGTTTTCCACCTGGCGGAAAAGAAGTTTGCGCATCGCGAAAACGCCCCATACGGACTGGTGCTCCAGAAAAACTGATGGCCCGGACCATCAGTTTACAGCTGAAAGAATTGTGCCGGCAAGCCAATGTCGATCCCGAGGGGGTGAACCTCTTCTCCATCCCCCATACCTCCGAAAAGGCGCTGTGCGAAAAGTGGTGGCGCGTCCGCGCGAACTCCCCGCGCCTCCCGTCTCCGTTTCGGCGGCGACCTCCCGTATCGCGGATATTTTCATGAATGCGGCCTTTTGCATGCCGGGGACGTCCGAATTTGCCTTGCGGAATATTTCGGGTTTCCGCAAAATCGGTTTCGCGTTCCGGGGAGGAAACAGTTTTAATTTTCGCCAGGGGTTTCCCGTCATGCGATTCCTGTATCTGGTGGGTGGAGACCATGTCCCGCTCGGCGGCGCCACGCTCAGGGATGCGGCCTTTGTCCACGGCCTTGTGAACAGCGGGCACAAAGTCGACGCCCTGTCGATCTTCGGCCTGGCCTGGGAGGAAGGGGAAAACGGACCGTCGCCCCTGTTCGCCTCCCCCCGCCCGTTTTCTTCGGAAAGGCTTGCGACCCGCATCGAACAGGCGTCGGCGTCGGTATTCGACTTCGTCCGCAACTCCGTCTGGACCGACGGGCGCAAAAAATCCTCCGTCCAAAGAACGATGCGTACCGGGCGAATGGTCGTGGACGCGCTCTCCGGCCCGAAAGGCCGCAGACATCGCGAATTCTTCCGCCTGATCCAGGCCCTGGCCAAAAGGCCGGGGAAAGCCGACGTCGCGATATTGTCCAACTTCATGCTTTCCGGTCTTGCCCGGGCTATCCGCGAACAAGTCGGCTGTCCAATCGTCTGTCTTTCCCAGGGAGAGGAAAATGTGATCGAATCGCTCCCCGAACCGTTCCGTTTCCAGGCAAGGCGCCTGGTCCGCGAAAACGCCCGGCAATTCGGCCGAGTGGCGCCAGCCAGCGAAAACTCCGCCATCCTCGCGATGGAGACTTTGGCCATCCCCATGAGCCGCGTCCGGGTGGCGCCGCCCGGCGTAGCCGTGGGGCCGGGAACTCCAATCCGGCGCCGGAGAAGCCCTTTCGTCGTCGGGTTTATCGTCCCCCCCCACATCGTGGGCGAAATTGACGCCATCGTGTCGGCCGTGGAAAACCTCGCGGGCAAGCGCCGCCCCATGACAACGGAATTATGGCTGGCAGGCTGCCCGGAAGACCTGGGCGGAAAGGGCGGCATCCTCAAACGCCTGGCCGTTTCCAGCCTCGGCTCCCGGTTGCGGCTCTTCCCCCGGCTTCCCGCCGAAGAAAGAGGCAAGTTCCTGGCCGGCATCTCGGTTTTCGCGGTTCCGGGGCCGAGCCGCGACGCTGACATGCCCAACATGCTTGCGGCCATGGCGGCCGGCATCCCCGTCGTCGGATCCGACCTGGGGACGTTCCGCGAAATTGTTTCCCGGGTTCCGGGAGGCGTGATGCTTCCCGGCCACGCCGCTCCCTGGATGATTGCCCAGGCACTGGAATACCTGGCGGACCGCCCGGACACGGCGGACGAACTGGGAAGAATAGGCGCCGAAGGCATGACCCGCCACTTTTCCCTGGAAAAATCGGCCGGACGCCTGATCGCGATAGCCAGGGAACTGTTTGCGAACCGCGGCGGCCAAGCTGGCGGAGAGGCTGCCCCGGGACAATAGCTTCATGAATTGACGAACAGTGAACGACCACCCTCCAGCAGACGGGCAAGGGCCCGGCCCCGATGGCTGATCCTGCCCTTGGCCCGCGCTCCCGCCTCGGCGAAAGACATCCCGAGATCGTCCGAGAAAAAAAGCGGATCGTATCCAAACCCGTACAATCCCCTGGGTTCGGAGAGAATCCACCCGCGGGCCTCGCCCCGAAAAGTCCGCGTTCGGCCATCGGGCCAGGCAAGGGCGAGGACGGCGACGAATCTGGCCAGCCTCTGTTCGGGCGGAATGCCGGCAAGCCTTCGGAGAAGCAGCTGGTTGTTGGCCAGGTCGGACGCCCCCGCGCCCGCGAAGCGGGCCGATCGAACGCCCGGTTCGCCGCCCAACGCCTCCACCTCCAAACCGGAGTCGTCGGCAAGTGAGAGAAAACCGCTGTATTTGGCGGCGGATCTCGCTTTGGCGACGGCGTTTTCCTCAAAGCTGTCGCCGATCTCTTCCGGGATGGGTGCGCCGGGGAAATCGGCAAGACCGAAAATCCGCACGCCGAGCGGAGTCGGCATGGCCTTGAATTCCGCCAGTTTCCCGGCATTCCTGGTGGCAATCAGGAGACATCCCGCCAACTGCCTTCCTCCTCCGTCATCCCACCATCAATCGGCCGATTGGGCGGTTGACCCGTCCCTTGGCGGGCGGCGCCAGCCACAGGGCTATGGAAAGAGGGCCGAGACGTCCCACAAACATCGAGACGCAGATCCAGACCCGGGCCATGGAGGAAAGCCTCGGCGTCAGGTCAAGCGACAGGCCGACGGTCCCGAACGCCGACACCTGTTCGAAAATGAGGACGGCCAGGCTCTCGTCCGGATGGGCGATGGCGAGGATGAAAATTCCGAGCAGGTTCCAGAGCATGGTCAGGGCCATGAGGATCCTGGCTCGGCTCACCAGTTCGGGAGCGATGGTGTAGCCGAACAGGTTGACATTGGTGTCGTTGCGGAGATTCGCCCGGATGCGGGCGATCCAGATGGCGATGCTCGTGGTCTTGATGCCGCCGGCGCAGGAACCGGGCGATCCGCCGATGAACATGAGGAGAACGACGAGAAGAACGGTGGGAAGCGGCAGAAGCGCCTGGGGGCAGATGTTGAACCCGGCGGTGCGGCCGACCACGGTCTCGAAGACGGCGTGCCAGAGGCTTGCGTCGCCGCGGCTGTCCGTCCCCAGCAGCCAGACGCCGGGGATGCCAAGGGCAATGATCAGGGCGGTGATTACCAGCGTCACCCGGGTATGGAGCGATATCCAGCGGGGTTTTCGCAGCCGGCGGCGGATCAGGCCGGGCAGGCGGCAAATTTCGCTCAGCGCCAGGTGCCCCAATCCTCCCAGGATCACCAGGGCCATGAGGATCGCCAGGAAGGGAATGTTGCCGTACAGCGACGTGAGCGCATCCTGGTACAGCGTAAAGCCGCTGTTGCAGAAGGCGGAGGCGGAATGGAAAATCGCCGACCAGGCGAGGAACGATCCGCCGCCCGGCTCTCCCCAGTGGCGGGGGATTAGGGCCAGGCCCATGAGGACGGCTCCGCCGGCCTGTATCGACACGGTGACCCGGAAAATCCGCCTGAAAGTTTTTCCGAATTCGCGGGCCGCGTCGTTCTGGTAAATGGCGTCGGCGGCGGCGGCCTGCTGGGTCAGGGACAGGCGGCGGCCGAAGAGCTGGAAACCGAGCACGGCGAAGCTCATGATGCCCATGCCGCCCAGTTCCATGAGTACCAGGATGACGGCCTGGCCGAAGGGCGAAAAAGTGTCGGCGACGTTCACCACGGTAAGGCCGGTGACGCAGGCGGCCGAAACCGAGGTGAACAGGGCGGCGAGGAGATCGATACGGATTTCCGGCGTCGCCAGGGAAACGGGAAGCCAGAGCAGAATGGTGCCGGCGAGGATGGCGCTTCCGAACCAGACAAACACCAGCTGGGTGGCGGAAACGCCCCGGGGCCGCCATGACAAGTTCCGCGAGGCCAAACTTGAAGCCGCCTTCCTATTTTGCAAAGGGATCCTTCGCCTGTTCCAGCGCTTCCAGGCTGTCGCGCTTGCCGATGACGAGGAGGGCGTCGGAATCCTTGATGACGAATTCGGGGCCGGGCAAGAAGGCGGTGCGCTCCGGCACATGCTCCTTGACGGCGATGATGAAAATGTCGAAGAGCTTGCGGAGATTCAACTGGAGCAGGGTTTTCCCGATGGCCCATTCCGGGGGGGTGATCTGCATCACCATGTAATTTTCCGAAAGCGGGATGAAATCGAGAAGATTGCGGTTTATCAGGTGCGTCGCCAGCCGCGCGGCGGTCTCCCGCTCGGGAAAAATGATCGAGTCCGCGCCGATGGCCTTGAGGATGTCCGCGTGATCCCGCGTGGTGGCCTTGGCATGGATATGGGGAAGTTTCAGCCGCTTCAGATGGAGGACGGTAAGGATGGACGCCTCCATGTTTTCCGACATCGACACCACCGCCTCGTCGAAGTCGGGGCCGATCACCGAGGAGAGGCTGGCGAAGTCCCGGCTGTCCAGGCAATAGGCCCGTTGCACCTGATCGCCGATCGCGTTGATCACGGCCTGATCCTTGTCGATGACCAGGACGTCGCACTCGCCCGCCAGTTCGACGGCAAGATGGTGGCCGAATTGGCCAAGGCCGATGATGCAGATGCGTTGCCGTTTGCCCATGCTCTTCCTTCCCGGCTGGAATACTGGAAAGATTGTAGCGTTGTCCCCGGCTTTTTCAATCGCGAATCCGAATTATGGCGGGGTGAAACGGCATTGTTTCGGAAAACATTCTTGATTTGGCGGCGAAGAAATATGATGCGTGGTACTTATAGCGGAATTGTAAAGATTTTCAAGTCGATATCAGTCGATAAATTAAGGATTCGGGAATTAAGGCAACGACGTGCGCATAATCCCCGGATTGCCTGTAAGCCTTTGTCGCCCTTATGGACAAGAGGTTGAAAGTCCACTTGCACATGATCATTATGGTACGCGTGAAGATGTACATGGGGGAGGGATAGAACCGTGGCATTGGGAAGGATTTCCGCTGATTTTTGAAAGGAAGATTCACATGAAGGGTTTTGCGATGCTCAAAATCGGCGCCACCGGCTGGATAGAAAAGCCCAGGCCGGCCGCCGGACCGTTCGACGCCGTTGTGGCGCCGTTGGCCCTTGCTCCCTGCACTTCGGACATCCACACCGTTTATTCCGGGGCGCTCGGGGATCGCCACAATCTCATCCTCGGCCATGAAGCGGTCGGCAAGGTTGTCGAGGTCGGGAGCGAGGTCCGCCATATCAAGCCGGGCGACCGGGTGGTTGTCCCCGCCATCACTCCCGATTGGCGGACGCTCGACATCCAGCACGGCGTTCCCCACCAGCATTCCGAATACCTGCTTTCCGGCTGGAAATTCTCCAACGACAAGGACGGCGTCTTCGCCGAGTTTTTCCATGTCAACGACGCTGACATGAATCTGGCCAGGCTTCCGGACGACATTACCCTCGAACAGGCCGCCATGATGCCGGACATGATGACCACCGGCTTCCACGGCGCCGAACTGGCCAACGTCCAGTTCGGCGCGACCGTCGCGGTGATCGGCATCGGCCCGGTCGGCCTCATGGCCGTGGCCGCGGCCGTCCTCAGGGGCGCTGGGCGCGTTTTCGCGGTCGGCTCCCGGCCCCATTGCGCCGAGATCGCCAAAGGGTACGGCGCCACCGACATCATTAACTACAAGAACGGCGACATCGTCAAACAAATCATCGACAAGAACGGCGGCAAGGGCACGGACCACGTCATTGTGGCCGGCGGCCCCGAAAACGTTCTTGCCCAGGCCGTCGACATTGTCAAGGCGGGCGGAACCATCGGCAACATCAATTACTTCGGCGAAGGCGCAATGCTGGAGATTCCCCGCCTGGCCTGGGGCTGCGGCATGGCCCACAAGACGATCAACGCCGGCCTCTGTCCCGGCGGACGGGGCCGGATGGAACGCATGATCGCCCTGGTCGCCAACGGCCGCGTCGATCCGTCCAAACTCGTCACCCATAAATTCAATGGATTGGAAGGAGTCGAGAAAGGATTGGCGCTGATGAAGGACAAGCCGGCCGACGTCATCAAGCCGCTGGCGCTGATCTGAGACGGGAAAAGCGCCGCGAAACGGGAAAGGATCGAAATTCCCGTTGTTCCCCGTGGGCATGTTCGAACCCTGCGGGAATACGACCCGGATCCCGCCAAAACCGCGCCCAGCCGGTTCGCGCCGGCTGGGGCGGATTTTCGGCCTCTTCCGAAGAATTCGTGGAGCCGGCGTGGTTCCGGCGGACAGCGATCATCGATAACGCGTTTGCGGATGACTTTCCCGCCGATCCCGGCATCTTCATGACCAACACCTCCGGGATGGCCGGGCGCGGCGCCGGGTTGCCGCGCCATTGTGACGGACAGGCGCATGCGCCGATGGATTGTTCCGGCTTGGGGCCTATGGGAAAGTCCCTTGCGGGAGATGCCGCGCGATTGCTCTTCCAATTGAGCATTTCATCGAAAGCAGTTCCGGAATCGGTATGCATGGAAAGGAAGCGTTCGCGGATCGAAAAAGCCGTTTTTCAGGGATTTTTGATTGCATAACCACCCGCCGGGGACCGATTTTTTAACGAAATCTTGCGGTTTTTGGAAAACAAAGTTGCAAAAGCCGCGCAAAACGGCCCCTTTGACCAGTGAACGCTCGCCGGGGAAATTTCTGGCGCGATTTCCGGGGGTGTTTGTCTTGACGCCGCCAATTCCCGGGATACAATGTTCTCCACCAGCCGCCATCCAGGGGAAACCGGACGTGTCGGATAAAATACGGAATCGGGAAAGGCTGTTGTCGCACGGGGACGCCGGGTCAAGGCGCGTCGTTCTCGACATCGCCGGGGAGGTTCTGCGCCGCCTTGACTCCTACAAGCGCATCCGCTCCATCATGCGGCTCGACGGCGACATCCTGCATGTCGGCGTCCGGAGTTGGGATCTGTCGAAAAAGCGGCGGGTCTATCTCATCGGGGCCGGCAAGGCCTGCAACCACATGGCGATGGCGGCGGATGAAATCCTGGGCGATCGCCTGACCAGGGGGATAGCCATTGTCAAGCTGTCCGAGCCGACAGACGTCTTCCGCCGCACCGACGTGTACGTGGGCGGCCACCCTCTGCCGAACGAGGAAGGGTATCGGGCCTGCCTGGAAATTCTGAAAATCGTGGACAGCGCCGGTCCGGACGATTTGTTCATCGTGCTGATCAGCGGCGGCAGTTCGGCGCTGATGAGTTGCCCCATTGAGGGAATTTCCCTCGCCGACGAGATTGCCGTCACCGACGTAATGCTCAAGTCCGGCGCCGACATCTTCGAGATCAACGCCATACGCCGTCACATCTCGCGCTTGAACGGCGGCATGCTCGCCAAGCGGATCGGGGAGAGGGGGGCCGAACTGATTGGCCTGGGAATCAGCGACGGCATCGGATCGCCCGCCACCGGCGACATCGGCATACCCTATGCGCGCTACCTGGGGACGCCCATGGGACCGGATCAGACCACGCTCGATGAAGCGCGCCGGGTCATCCGCGATTACGGAGTGGCGGATCGCCTGCCAAAAAACGTCGTCGACTATCTTCAACGGGCCGGTCCGGAAGGGGAGACCCCGAAAGCATTTCCGAACAATACCTACTTTCTCGTTAACGCCATCCCCGATTCGTGCAGATACGCCGAAGAAATCGCCCGGGGCAGGGGCGTTCCCGCCCTGGTACTTTCGTCCTTCCTGGAGGGGGAGAGTCGTGAGATCGGGAAAATTTTCGCGTCCATTGCCCGGGAGATACAGGCATACGGCAATCCGCTTCCGGCGCCCTGCGTCGTCATCGCCGCCGGGGAGGCGATCACGACCATAGCGGACAACGCCGCCATCAAGGGGCATGGCGGCCCTTCTCAGGAGGAAACGCTGTCCTTCGCCATAGCGGCGGAAAAGGCCAGGGGAGCATGCCTCCTGTCGATTGACACCGAGGGAACCGACGGCACCACCCTGGCGGCCGGAGGAATCACCGATTCGCAAAGCCGCCGGGCGGCCCGGGAGGCGGGCGTCGATTTGTACGGCGCCTTGCGGGGCCATGCCAGTTTTGAAGCGCTTGAACGCATCGGGGACGCCGTCTTCACCGGCAACACCGGCACCAATCTTTGCGATTTCAATCTCATGTATGTCCCCGGGGCGTAAACGGCGAAAAAAAGCGGGAAGGACAGCCGCATGGCAAAAATCGCGCGAGTGACGGCCCGGCAATTGATAGACTGCAAATGCCGCCCGCTGGTGGAGGCGGATGTCGAAACGGACGACGGGCATCTGGGGCGCGGCAGTTCTCCCACCGGAAGCTCGGTAGGAAAATTCGAGGCGGCGGTGATCCGCGACGGGAATCCGAATGAATACGGCGGACTCGGCGTCCATAAGGCGGTAGCCAACGTCAAGGACGCGATCGGACCGGCATTAATTGGAATGGAAATCGGGGATCAGCGGGCCATTGACGTCCGGATGATCGAGTTGGACGGGACGCCGGACAAGTCGCGCCTTGGCGGCAACGCCATCTATAGCGTCTCCATCGCCTGCCTGCGCGCCGCCGCCGCCTGCGCCAATATTCCGACGTACCGGCATCTCAGGGGCGGGCCGATCCGCACCGTTCCGGTTCCGTCCTTCAACCTGGTGAACGGCGGCCGCTACGGCGATGTCGTCCTCGCCTTCAACGAATTTCTAATCGTTCCCTACAGAGCCGGGAGCATCTACGAGGCGGTGGAGATCGGGACCGAATGCCTGCCCGCCCTCGGGCGTGTCCTGCGGAAATTCCTGAAGTCCGATCCAGCTGTCGGCCGCTCCTACGGCTGGGCCGCGCCTTCGGACGATCCGGACCTCGTCCTGGAATTGATGCTGGATACGCTGGAGAAGAATCACTGGGCCGACAAGACCGCGTTTGCCCTGGACTGCGCTTCCAGCGAAATGTTCGACGCCAGTTCCGGGACGTACCTCCTTAAGGGAAAGCGTGTGGACGCAATCGAACTGATCGGTTTCGCCAAGGATCTCAGCGAAAAATATCCCCTTGTTTTCATTGAAGATCTATTGGACGAGGACGACTGGGAACATTATCCGATCGCCGTCCGGGAAATGCCCCGCACCCTGATACTCGGCGACGATTTGACCGCGACCAGCCTGAAGCGCATCAGGCTGGCGCATGAGAGCGGGGCCGTGCACGGCTTCATCCTGAAGCCAAACCAGGTCGGCACCGTCACCGAAGCCCTCGACGCCCACGCGTACGCCAGGGAAAACGGTCTTCTGTCGATACCGTCCGGCCGGGCCGGCGGCGTGGTGGACGACGTGGTGATGGATTTTTCGGTGGGGCTCGAGGTCCCCTTGCAAAAGAACGGCGCTCCCCGATCCGGCGAACGAATCGATAAATTGAATTTTCTTATGAGGGCTTGCGACATCAACGAGGGATGCCGCATGTACGACATTGGACCACTGCTCCGGTTTTAACTGCGATCCGGTATTTTGGGAAGGAGGCGGCCATGCCTGGCAAAAGAACGGAGTTCCTGTATTTGTCGGAGCCCGACGTCATCGAGGCGGGAGTGCTTGACGTCAAGCGTTGCGTGGATGTGGCCGAGGAGACGTTCGTGCTGTTGAGCGAGGGCGACTACCTCATGGGCGGGCCCAACCACAACAGCCACGGCATGGGAATAATCTTCCCGAAGGAGACCAAATTCCCCAACATGCCGGTGGCCGGCCCAGACCGGCGCTTTTTCGCCATGCCGGCCTACCTTGGCGGCCGTTACGACGTGTGCGGGGTGAAATGGTACGGATCGAACCACGCCAACATGGCCAAAGGCCTGCCGCGCTCGGTTCTCACCGTACAGTTGAACGACAAGGACACCGGAGAGCCGCTGTGCCTGATGTCGGCGAATCTTCTTTCGGCGGCCCGGACCGGCGCCGTCCCCGGCGTGGCGACGCGTTACCTGGTTCGCAAGGACGCGACGACAGTCTCCGCAATCGGTTGCGGCCCCATCGGCAGAGCGTGTCTCCAGGCGATCCATTCGCAGGCGCCCTGGCTGAAGAAACTCTCCTGCATCGCCCTGCACGAGGAAAGCGCCGGGGCGTTCGCCGGGTGGGCGGAGAAGGAATTGGGCATCGAGGCCGTCGCCGCCAGGTCGCACGAGGAGTGCGTACGCGCCGGCGACGTGATTTCGGTGGCTGCCTCCCGGGCGAAGCCGCTCCTCCTCGACAGCGCCTGGCTCCGCCGCGGCGCCACGGTGCTCTTTTCCGGCCCGGCGTCGGCCGACGATGCCTTCTGGACCGGCGGCCGCATCGTGTACGATCACATCGGCCTGCACGAATCCTACGTCGAGGAGGCAATCGCCTCCGGCAACAAGGCCGGATACTACGCCGGCGTCATCGGCGGCCCCATCTATACGCTGATTGACGCGGGGAAAATTCCGCCGCTCGCCTCCTCCGCGGGACTCGGCGACATTGTCCGCGGCAAGGCGCCCGGCCGCGCGAACGACGGCGAGATCATCCTGTTCATATCCTGCGGCATGCCGGTGTTCGACGTGTCGTTTGGCTATGACCTGTGGCAAAACGCCTTGAAGAAGAATCTCGGGACCAGGCTCCTGCTCTGGGACAAGCCCCACATGGTGAAATAGGCTTTCGGGGGAACGGGTGCGGCACATCGCAAATCCAGGGGATCGCCCATGTCTTTCGCTCTCACGATTCTGGTCGCCGTTTTTCTCTTTCTCATGGTGTGCGGGCTGCCCATCGCCTTCAATCTGCTGCTATCGTCCATGATCTACATGCTGGCGCGCGGCTTCGATCTCATGCTGATCGGCCAGAAGATGTACGAAGGAATGAGCAGCTTTTCCTTTCTCGCCGTTCCCTTCTTCGTAATCACCGGGCAGCTGATGCTGAAGGGGAAGCTGTTGGAGACGCTGATCGACTTCGTCAACGTCTTCTTCGGCCGCTACAAGGGCGCGGTGGCGATTGTCACCATCGGCGCCGCCCTGCTGATGGGGGCCATCGTCGGCCTGGCGGTGGCCTCGGCGGCGGCGCTGGGCGTTTTCCTCATCCCGATGATGAAGCGCGAGGGATACAGCTCGGCCTTCGCGGCGGCGGTGATGTCCTCGGCGTCGCTCCTGGGCCCCATCATGCCGCCGAGCGTACTCATGATTATGTATTGCATCGCGGTCGGACGCACCTCCATCGCCGGCCTCTTCCTCGCCGCCGTCGTTCCCGCCGTACTGATAACCACAGCCCAGATGCTGGTGGCCAACCATATCGCGAGGAAACGGAATTATTCTTCCTATCCGCCGGCCACCGGCGCCGAGATGCGCCGCGCCATCCGGAAGGCGATTCCCGCCCTGTTCCTTCCGGCCATTATCCTCGGCGGAATCTTTGGCGGAGTCTTCACCATCACCGAGGCTTCTGCCATCGCGGTTCTCTATAGCGCCTTCCTTGCGGTTTACGTGAACCGAGCCATCGGGCTGAGGGATGTCCCGTCCATTTTCATGGAGTCGGCGCTTACCTCCGGCCTGGTGCTGCTTCTGGCCGGCGCCGGCAGCGACATGGCCTGGGCCATCGCCACCGAAAGGGTTCTGGCGAGCCTGATCGGGCCGCTCTCCGCCATTCCGCCCTGGCTCTTCCTGCTCATAGTGAACATCCTGTTGCTGATCAACGGCTGTTTCATGGACGACTACGCATCGGTGGTGATCCTCGCCCCCATCATCGCCCCGGTCGCCTGGGCGCTGGGAATAGAGCCGCTGCACATCGCCGCCGTGATCTGCATAAACCTGGTGATCGGCCTGGCGACGCCGCCCTTCGGAATCACCCTGTTCGTCACCAGTCCCATAGCCAAGGTCAAGATCGAAGACACCGTGCGCGAGGCCATCCCGTTTCTAGTGGTGACCACCATGATCCTTTTCCTCGTCACTTTTGTTCCCGAAGTGTGCCTGTTCCTTCCCAAGACGTTTGGGTATATATGAAGAAAGTTTTCCGTCCCGGGCGGGGCGGCTTGTCGACGGCGCGGTTTTTGTGCAAGGAGAAAACGGATGAATGTCAAAAGAATGTTGAGCGGTCTTTTCTGTGTTGCCATGCTGTTCGGCCCGGTTTCCGGCACGGCGTTCGCGGGCCAGAAGATCGAGGTCCGGATTTCCGCCTGTAACAGCTTGGACCATCCCCAGACGCTTGGCCTTCTTCGCATGAAGGAATATGTCGAAGGGAAGACCGGCGGTGCCGTGGAAATCAACATTTTCCCGAACAGCCAGCTTGCCGACGAGGCCGAATCGCTCGAACAGGTGCAGATGGGTGTCCTCGAGATGGCCACCGCCTCCATCGGCCCCATCGTGCCGTTCCAAAAGAAATTCGCCGTCCTGGACATTCCCTTCCTTTTCAATGACTATCCCGAGGCCTGGGCCGTACTCGACAGCAAGGTGGGAAGCGATCTCTTTGCCACCTTCGAAGAGGTGGGCCTGTATGGCTTGGGGTGGTACGAGAACGGATACCGCCACGTCACCAACAACATCCAGCCCATTCAAACGGTCGCCGACTTCAAGGGCCTGAAAATTCGTACCATGCAAGCCCCGATGCATATGTTGAACTTCCGGGAACTCGGCGCCAACCCCACGCCGGTGCCTTTTTCCGAGGTGTACATGGCTCTTGCCCAGAAAATCGCCGACGGACAGGAGAATCCAATCGCCAACATCTGGGATCTCAAGCTGATCGAGGTGCAGAAATACACCTCTCTCACCGGCCATATTTATGACGCCATGCCGTTGGTGGCCAACCTCAAATGGTACAAGGGCCTGCCCGCCGAGTACCAGAGCATAATCGAGACAGGAGCCATCCTCGGACAAAATTACAGCCGTTTCATCAACTACGACCGCGAAGAGTTGATCGTCGGAAAACTCCGGGCCGGAGGGATGGGAGTCAATACGCTCGAACCGGCCAATCGTGACGCGATCAAGGCGGTTTCCCAGCCGGCCATCGTCGCCGTCGTCAAGAAAGACCTGGGCACCGCCTATGTCGACGATTTCCTGGCCGGTATCGAGAAGGTCCGGGCCGATATCAAGAAGAGCGTGGAATAATTCGCGATGGCAGCCTCCCCAAGCCGTAACGGCGGGTTCCGGCCTGGGGAGGGATAATTCGCCATGCCGGATGTGTTTCCCGGAATAAGCCGGGGCGACGTCGCCCGACGGGTTTTTCTTTT
>JAITKH010000263.1 GCA_031278535.1 Planctomycetota bacterium
GGATGGTTTTGGCAAACAAAAAAATCCGCCACCGGCGTATTCCCATGGTCTATGCATGAAATTCCCCAATAAAACCGCCTGGTCCGGGGAAAATGCCGGCAAAAAAGCGGCCAAAAGCCAGGCGCTTCTGCAATATCCCTGTACAATGGGGTCGTTTCCATAGTGTTCGCCCCGGGCGCATTCCGTGCGCGTTTTCTCGGTGGGGCGCCGGTTAGCCCAAGTTCGATGGTTGCCGGTAGAAGTGGTTGATAAATAATGACGGCTTACGAAAAGTCTTCACGACATCCGTAAGTGTCCAGCGACCCCCACCTTTGCCGAGGGGTTGGCGTGTGTCTAGTGTTCCGTACAGTCTCAATCTTTGCTTGAGACTGTACGGGGAGCGTCCCCGGTTCATCCGGTTTCCGCCTGCGGGGAAGTGAATTCCCCTTCGGCATCGGAGGTCAATCCCGGAACAAACGGACTTCAGAATTTGTAAGGATTGAGACTGTACAGACCACTAGCGTTCCGCAAAGTCTCAATCTTTGCTTGAGGGTTTGCGGGGGGGATCCCCGGCTTATCCGGTTTCCGCCTCCGGGGGAGTGAATTCCCCCGGAGGCATTGGATGTCGATTCCAGGGCAAACGGATTTCGCCATCCACGGGTTCAGTCTTTTCAGAATGAAGAATGACGGCCGGCTTGGGCGAAACTACCTGCGGGACATTGAAGGAAACCGGACCAACGCGACACTCTGCGCGGCTGGCCAGAAC
This sequence comes from Planctomycetota bacterium, assembly GCA_031278535.1. Classification (GTDB taxonomy): domain Bacteria; phylum Planctomycetota; class SZUA-567; order SZUA-567; family SZUA-567; genus JAJBSZ01. The sequence goes on from JAITKH010000263.1 coordinate 746, forward strand.
CTGAGGGCATTCTCAGGTTTTTTGTCCCATTTTTACGGTTATTGCATCTTTCGTTGCGAAACTTGGGGTAAGAGCGGGATTCACTGGACGCTTACAAAAAAGCGGTATATTCTTTAACAAGGCCATGGACAGGAGAGCTTTTTCATGTCGCTCATTTCGAAAAAATGAGAGGGGCTCTCCGGGCCGGTTCAAGTCGGAATTGTCGCGAAGATGGCATTGCCGAGGGCAAGTTCCCTTTGTCCGTTTCGGGAAGAAAGGCGGAGAGGGAGGATTTCCATCTTTTCCAATTTCGGCAATGCGGAAACAGCCAGGGCGGAAAGGCGGGATCCGGTCCAACCGGCCCGATGACATGAGAGGCAGAAGATACCCCCGGGCACGAGCAACTTTCCGATCATATCCAAAAAAAGGGGAAGATCCCGTTCCAACTTCCAAGTTCCATTGCGGCTCCGGCCGTGGGCCGGGGGATCGGCAACCAGAACGTCGTAACATCGCCCCCGGCAAATCTCGCGTCGAAGAAACGTTACGGCGTCCTCAATCAGCCAGCGTACCGGCGCATCCAGGAGCCCGGACAGGCGGGCGTTTTCCCGCGCCCGTCGGACCGCGCTTCCGGCGGCGTCCACATGGACGATTTCACCCATGCCCGCGAGCGACGCCAGACTCAGGGTGACCAGGCCGGTATGGGCGAAAAGGGAAATCGCCCGCCAGCCGCCGGAAGGCGGAGTCCGCCCGGCAAAAAGGCCGCACAGACGGGCAGCCACGACGGCATGCTCGGGAAACATGCCCACTTGGCCGCCGCTGGCTGGAGTGAGGGCAAGGATACTATTGTCCAGCCGGACCCGCCAGTCCGGCGGCGGGCTGCCGCGCCAACCGAATCCATCATCGAATCGAAGAGGGGCCGCTTGCCAGACTGCGGGAGGGAGCGAAGGCAAGTCGGTCGCCGCCAGGGCGGGGCGGGAGACAATCGTTCCGGCGAAATCCTCCAGCCGGCGGCCATTGCCGCAGTCGAGAAAAGAGTACCCGAAATGAACCCGATCCGGACAATCCGCCCCGTTCAATAGGGGAAAAGTCCGGAACGCCGCTTGATGAAGCGGTAGGCGGCGTCGGCGGCTTCCTTGGGCTGGGCCGCCTCTCCCATCACATCCACCACGACCCATCCTTCGTACCCGGCGTCGAGCATGGCTTTGGCCATAATCTCGAAATTGACGGCGCCCCGTCCGAATTGTGGAGTGTTCCTGGGTCTGGAGCCGGTTGTTTCGGCCTTCCGCCGGGAACCGGAGACATCCCGGAGGCGGACGGTCCGAATCCGATCGGCATGGGTCGCCATGGTTTTCGCCGGATTCATTCCGGCCAAGGTTAATTCGGCGCTATCGAGCGCCAAACGCACCAGATCGGGATTGGTCATGGCGAGGAATCGTTTCAAGTCCATTTCCGAATCGCCAAAGTATCTGGCCCTCGGCATGAAACAAAGGGTAACCTTGAAGTCGTGGCAGCGGGAACCGATTTCCTCGGCGATGGCGGCCGCGGTCGTCCAGTCGTCGTCCGAAAGGGGAAAGTCGATAGGCCGCGACTGGCAGACGACAAGATTGCCGCGCCCGATTGTCCCGACAAAACGGGCGGAATTGGCGGCCAGTTCCACCTGCTCGTCCGCCTTGTCCTTGTCGGTGAAATCAATCCTCTGGATCAGGCCGGAAAGCCTGAGACCGGTGGTGTCGAGTATTTCCTCGAACACATGCAGGCGATCCTCGTAGCGTTGCACCACGTCAGACGGAAATTCGAGACCGTCGAAACCGCAGTTGGCGATGTCGGAAACGGCCTGAACGTGCCCCTGCACCCCCCAAGGGGCGGCATAACAGGACAAGCGTATCTCTCCCACTTCCTTCCTTTCGTCCAGGCAGCGCAATCCATCACTCGAACAATTGCGGATGTTCCCGGCACCAGGCAACCCGATCCGCCCCGCCGGGGCAGGCGTTGCCGAAGACGGGGCAGCCATCCGGCATCTCCGGGGAAAGCGGCGGGCAGTTTCGTATACAATGGGCGTAGGCACAAGTCAATCCCCGCGCCTCGAACTCCCTGTTTTCGGAAAAGTCGAACGACCAGCCGCAAAGTCCGAGAAACGCGTCCGCCTCTTCCGGCGCATTGATCCCTTTCCCGGAGGCATCGCGGGGATCGTCCTCCGCGAGTTTCGCGCAGGCATCCCGGAAATCCCTCACTTCCAGGCCATCGCCCGTCAATTCAAGGAAGCGGGAAAGATCCACTGCGGCCATTTCGTATTGCCTCGCCCTGGCGAAAAGCCACCCACGGATAAAATGAGCCTGCGGTTCGTCCGGGTTTCGTTCAAGGGCGAGCGTTACTTGTTCCAGGGCTTCCTCCGGATCTCCCCGGAAACGGGCCATGTCGGCCAGCATGCTGTGGCCCATGGCGTCATCCGGATCCAACTGGATGACGGTTTCGAAATCGCTCTTGGCCCGATCATCCATGCCGAGGTTGAAATAACACAATCCTCGGTTACCGTAAGCGCCAGTCATGTCTGGAGAAAGGGCGATAACGTCGGAAAACGACTCGGCGGCCTCAAGATAGCGCCGCTCTTCCAAAAGGGTGAGGGCCCGCTCGAAACGACTGTTTTCCTCCATATCCATTAAAAAGCCTCGAAATTCCGCCAAGTCGGGCAACGTATCGAATTGGGTTCCGGCGCTGTCCGAACCTCCGGACAGAACCCGCATTGCCTCATTATTCCTTCCGCATCCGGATTGTCAAGACGCGCCTGGCCCCGCCACCTCCTCCTTTCCTGTACCATCGAACAAGGCGGCGGCAAACTCGCCGGCATCGAAGGGAGCAATGTCGTCTTCGCCCTCCCCCACTCCCACGAACTTGACGGGAAGGGCGAGTTGGCTTTTGATCGACATGGCCGCCCCGCCTTTGGCGGTGCCGTCAAGCTTGGCCAGAACCAGGCCGGTCACCCCTACGCCCTCGGCAAACACCTTGGCCTGGGAAATGGCATTCTGTCCAACGCTGGCGTCAAGAACCAGAAGTACCTCGTGGGGAGCTCCGGGAATCCTTTTCCCGGCTACCCGCCGCATCTTCTCAAGCTGTTGCATAAGGTTGTCCCGGGTATGGATGCGGCCGGCCGTGTCCGCCAGGACATAGCCGGCGCCCCGGGCGAGGGCCGCATCGCAAGCGTCGAAGATTACGGCGGCCGGATCGGAACCGTCGGCATGGCGAATGATGTCCGCCCCGATTCGGCCGGCCCAAATGTCCAGCTGCTCGCCGGCGGCGGCGCGAAAAGTATCGGCGGCGGCCAAGATCACTTTCTCGCCCCGGCCCATGAGGAATTTCGCGAGCTTGGCGGCAGTGGTGGTCTTGCCGACTCCGTTCACTCCCACCATCAACACCACCGTCGGGC
>JAITKH010000136.1 GCA_031278535.1 Planctomycetota bacterium
AAGCTGGACCCGGCGTGGCCGAGCCGGAACTGGTTCATTACCGGGACGCACGCGTATCCCGGCACCGGCGAGAACGCCCGGCGCCTGCGGGAAGCCGGAATGCAAAACCTGAAGCGGCAGGAAGAGCTCAAGTCGTACCTGATAAAACACAAGTACTTCAGTCCCAAAGAATTGCGAATAACCAACGAGAAGGCGAGGCGCGCGATCTTCGCCCCGTACCTCAACGCCATACCATCCTGGGAATGACGCGACGCGATACGCGGCGTGCTATGAAATCAGCGTACGGACGTCCGTACGCGCACGCGCCGCGGCCGCTATCGCCGTTCCGCCCGCGGATAAGCCGTGTTCCCCGACAGCCATTCCGGCGGAACGCGTGAAACGACGTCCCTGCCGGTGGGCCGGTAGACGGGCGTTCCGGCCCGCCGCGTCTTCAGCTTGCCGGCGCGCAGCAGCCGCAGCCTGTCCAGGCCGGTGTCCACGTACTCGCGGCAGCGGTCCACGCCGAGAGCCTTGCGGCGGTGCCTGACCGCCGCCACCAGGGACGAGGCGACGCCGGCGTACGGATCCAGCACAGTGTCGCCCTCGCTGGTGAAGGCGAGCACGCACCGCTCGGCCAGCTCGACCGGATACTGGCAGGGATGCGCCGTTTTCTCCGGGTGGTTGGCCTTGACGTTGGGTATTTCCCAGACGCCTTCATCCCATTCCTCCCCCAGAAAATCCCAGAAGTCGGAAGGGTTCTTCCCGTTCTGTCGGACCTACCCAAATCTGATTAGGCGGATTTGGCGCCGGCTTCCTGCTTCATTGAGGCCGGTTTCACCCGGCGCTTGCGCGTCGGGCCAGAGCCTTCCTCTCCACAGGCTGACACCGCGGAACTCGCGGCGTAATTCCTCAGGTTAATCGCGGCATTGATGTCGCGATCATGTGTGGTTCCGCATTCCGGGCAGGTCCATTCCCGGCTGGACAGGGGAAGAGATTCGAGCTTGTAGCCGCAACGCGTGGCATGTCTTGCTGCTTGCGAACCACCTGTCCGCCGTGCGGGAGACGACGGCGGACATGACCTTCCCCTCGAACCGCAAACATTCCCGCATTCGCACCCGGCCGGGCACAGGAATTCGGACATACCGGCCGTCGACCCGAAACTGGTCGTTGGTGACGCTGAAACGGTCGTGCATCCCTTTCCTGCGGAAATGCCAAACCCTGCCTGCCCATGTTCGAGGCACGGGTGGACTTGCCCTGACGACCTCCAGGAAGGCATGCGCGGATACCTTATCGCGCCACACCGATCGCTTCGATTTCCACCTTGGCGCCAAGCGGCAGGGATCCAACCGCGAAACAACTCCGGGCCGGAAAAGGTTTGGCGAAGAATTCGGAATAAACCTCGTTCACGACCTGGAAATCCTTGATGTCAGCGAGAAAGACTGTACACTTGACAACCCGGTCCATGCCGCCGCCTCCGGCCTCGAGAACGGCCCTGACGTTCGACAGGGAGGTCCTGGCCTGTTCCCTGATGCCGTCCGGCATGGTTTTGCTGACCGGATCGACGGGAAGACATCCGGAAGTGAAGATCAGCCCATCCGTCCTGATGGCCTGGGAATAAGCTCCCACCGCCAACGGCGCATTCGGGGTGTCGACTTGCTTCAATTCGCCCATGTTGTTTCTCCTCCCATGATGAAAAAAGGCTCATGTCCTCGAATCAGTGGCGAACGCATCAACGCATTTTCAAAACCCCGAGTTGATTTTCGCAATCGCCCATTCGCGGACATAAGCCGAAAAAAAAATACCTGGCCGGCATTATTATCCGGAAGCGGTTATTTCCGCAAGACCCGGCCCGCCAGCACGCCTTTCTGCAATTCGCCGTCGCGAACCGCCGCCTGGCCGTTTACAAAAACATGCCGTATGCCCAGGGGATACTGCCTCGGCTCGGTGAACGTCCCCTGGTCGAGGATTACCGCCGGATCGAAAACGACGACGTCGGCGGCCAGGCCGGATCGAAGAATCCCCCGATCCTTCAAGCCGAATACGCCGGCAGGCCGACCGGCCATTTTGAAAACCGCCGCCTCCAGGGACATCGCCTTTTCCTCCCGCACATATTTCCCGAGAATGCGCGGGAAGGCGCCGTACACCCGCGGATGCGGTTTGCCGCCCAGAAGCCCGTCGGTGCAAACATTCATTTCCGGCCGATTCATGAAAGCCTTGACATGCTCCTCCAGGCCATAGAAGTCCACCATCCCGACCGCGTTCTCCTCCTGAAGCAGCAGATCGCACATCGCCTCCAACGGTTCCTTGCCGCGCATCTCTCCCAATTGCACAAGGTTCTTGCCGATGGCGTCGCGGTTGGCCCCGGTCTTCACGTCGGTGACGAAGATGCCCTCCAGCCCGGCGAAGGCAACGAAATTGTCCCAGCCCTTGATGCCATTGCGGATATCGCGGGTTGCGCGCCGGCGATCGTCCGGATTGGCCAGCCGCCCCAGCAGCCTGTCGGTCCCGCCGTCGTGCATCCAGGGCGGGAGAAGGACGCCGAGCATGGTGCTCCCGGCGACATAGGGATACTGATCGAAAGAAACGCACACCCCGTCCCGCTCGGCGTTGTCCAGCTTTTGCAGCACCGGCTCAAGAAGATGGGCGTTGTTCCTGCCGCAAATCTTGAAGTGGGAGAAATGCACCGCCACGCCGGAATCGCGGCCGACGGTCAGCACCTCCTCCATGGAAGACAGCATGTCATCGGCTTCGCTGCGCTGATGGACGACAAAGGGGACGCCCTTCGCGGCCGCGACCCGACAGAGTTCCGTCACTTCCCGGGTGTCGGCGTAGGCGCAAGGCATATAGATAAGGCCGGTGGAAAAGCCAAAGCCGCCCATAGCCAGCTCTCTTGCCAGAACATCCCGCATCGACGCCAGTTCCGCGTCGTCGGCATGACCGCTCCCCAACCCCCTGCCCTCCATCCGAACGTTCCCGTGAGGGATGAGGCAGCAGAGATTGGTTCCGCTGCCATTCCTCTCGATCATTCGCAGATAGTTGTCGGTGGTGCGGAAATGCCAGTCCAGATTGCCGATATCGCCGTCTAACCCGGCCAAGTTCTTCCGCCAGGGGCCGATATGCTCCTCGGGAAGCGGGGCCATGGCGATTCCGTCCTGGCCGATAAACTCGGTGGTGATGCCCTGCATCAACTTCGGGTCCAATTGCGGCGTCTTGAAGACCTGGACATCCGAATGGCTGTGGGTGTCGATGAAGCCCGGACAGACCACGCACCCGGATGCGTCAATCACCTCGTCGAAGCCTGCCGGCGTGATGTTTCCCGTTCCCGCCAGCTTATCGCCCTCCATGGCGACCGCCTCCAGCCGGCCGGGCGAGCCGGTGCCGTCGATCACGGTTCCGTTGACGATGATTCTTTTCATTTCCGGTTCCTTTCCTCGGACAGGCGGTTGGCCTCGATGTGCTCGGCGGTGATGGCCGGGGGCGCCACCGGCTCACCCATGGCGAGGGTAATCTTCACGGCGACGAAAAAGGTGACAGTGCTGACGACGGAGCCGAACACGAGGGACATGATTCCATACGGTTCGCCGGCAATCTGCCAGGCCAGGGCGGCGATGGAACCAAGGATGATGGCGGCCAGCCCGGCGGTCCTGGTGACGTTCTTCACTATGAAACCGAACAGGAAGGGCGCGAAGGCGCCGGCCGAACGCATGGTGAAGCCGAATACCAGGAGATCGATGATGCCGATGTCGGGATTCAGGGCGATGATGAGACTGCAGGCGCCCATGACCAGCACGACCAGCTTGCTGATGATGAGGACGCCGCGATCGGAGACGCCGGTATTGATATACCGTTGGAAGATGTCCTTGGTGAACAGAGTGCAGGAGGCGATGAGATTGCCGGAAGCCGAGGACATGGTGGCGGCCACAACCGAGGCCATGACCAGGCCGGCGATAATCATGGGAGCGAAGTTCATGGCCGCGATCGGCATGGCCTGGGCGGCCGGTATGTCGGGGAAATGAGCCAGGGCGCAAAGGCCGATGACGGCGGGGATGAAGCCGTAGAGCGCCATAAGAAGCGAGCAAAGGAAGGAACCGAGACGCGCGGTCTTGATGTCCCTGGCGGCAAAATAGCGCTGGACCGCCTCCTGTCCGGTCGAGAAGGTCATGAAATACATAAGGATGAGGCCGATGATGGTCTTCCAGCCCACCTTGGCCAAGCTGTACTGGTCCTCGAATCCGGGGCGGCTGACAATGAGTTGCTGCACATGGTCCCAACCGCCGGCGCCCTGCAGGATGACGGGCATGGCGATGGCCATGCCGACGGTGATGAAAATGATGTGGACGATGTCGGTGAAGGCGACAGAAACCAGCCCTCCCATCATGGTGTAGATGGTAACCACAATCGCCACCATAATGGTGACGGTGAAAAGATCGCCGCCGGACACGGTGCCGATGATGGCCGATGTCGCCTTGACCTGGGCGGCGGTGGCGACGAAAAGGGTGAGAAGGGAGAGAAGCGTCGTGATTATGTGCGATGGCGTTCCGTAGCGGCGGGCCACAATCTCCGGCACGGTGGTGGCCATGGAGCGCCGGAGGAACGGCGCGACGAACGATACGAGGAAAATGCCGATGCCGGCGCAGACCACATACCAGCCGGCCGAAAGCCCCCAACTGCTATAGGCGCGTTGCGCCACCCCCACCGTGCTGCCGCCGCCGATCTCGGCCGCCGCCAGCGTGCCGGCCATCATCAACGGCCCGAGCGAGCGGCCGGCAAGGTGGAAGTCCTCGGCACTCTTCACCTTTCGAAGCGATACGAACAATGCGATGCCTATCATTACCGCCATATAGGCAACCACAATCCAAAACGTCGGATTGACCCCACTCATCTTCGTCCTCCATCAAGTTTCAAACAAACGCGCACCGCGCCCGGACCATGCCGGACGGCCGGCTCCGCGTCAGACTCCCAACAGCGCCTTGCTGATGGCAAAATACCCATCCAGGGCGGCGTATAACTGCGATTCCTCGATATATTCGTCTATGGTATGGGCAAGGTTTTCCCGGGAGGGGCCAAAACCGATGGTCTTGATCCCGGCTTCGCCGGCGTAATGACTTCCGTTGGTACAAAATGAATAGTGGGAAATGTGCGGATCGAGCCCGGCGGAACGAAGTCCGGCCAGGGCCTTTTGGACAAATTCCTCCTCGGCGCCGAAAAGCCAGCCCGGGAAAAAGCGCTCGCCTTCAATAACGGCGCCGGTGTGGCACTCTTCCTTCCCCTTGGCGAAAAAAGCCGTTCCCTTGAAGGCCGGATCGGCCTTGACCAACCGTTCCGCCGCCTGGAGATAGGGAGCGATGACCGATTCCTTCTTTTCGCCAACCAGCAGCCTGCGATCATAGGTGACGCGGCAGCCGCTCGGAACCACCGACGCTCCGGGCCAAGGCG
>JAITKH010000303.1 GCA_031278535.1 Planctomycetota bacterium
CGGCGGCGAGCGGAATCGCGTTCATCTGGCAAAGCTTCTTCGTACCGGCGGCAACCTGCTGCTCCTTGACGAACCCACGAATGATCTGGATGTCAACACCATGCGGGTACTTGAGGAAGCCGTGGCCGCCTTCCCAGCCTGCGCCATGATCATTTCCCATGATCGCTTCTTTCTTGATCGCGTCTGTACCCATCTTCTTCTTTTCGAAGGGAACGGCGAAGTCGCATGGTTCAACGGCAACTTCCAGGCCTACGAAGAGCAGGTGCTCCGGACCGGTTCCGGCAACCGCCTGGAACATCGCCGCAGCCGATACAAGCGGTTGACCCTGCGCTGATTCTGATCAAAACCCGATCAAGGCGAGAACAAGATGCTCAAGTCCTTCCGCACCGCCGTCCTCATTCTCATCGCCTGTCTGCCCCCGCCGGCCGTTGCCGCCGAACTCGAGCCGGAAGATCTCGACGGCGGCGGCTTTGCCGATTCCGTCAGGATGGCGGAAATGTTTCGTCCTCATTGCGTTCGGGTATATCTCTGGACTAAATCGAACGCGGGGATTCTCCCGACCACGGGAACAATCGCCGAAGACGTGCGCAACCAGCGACCAACCCGCCTGGGCGGCTACTGGTGGGATCGGCGACGGGTGGTTGTCGAGGATCCGGTTCTCCCCGACGCCTTTATCCGGGAAGCGGAAATCGGGCTGCCCGGATCGGATCGCCGTTTTCCAGCCCGCGTAGCCGGGCGTTTCGCAAAAATCCCGGCCCTGCTTCTCGAGGTATTGCCCGACGCTTCCGGCGAGCGGCCGCGCGCCTTTCCGCTGTGGTTTTCAGCCGAGGACGTTCTGGACGAAAACGGAGAGGCGTTCACACTCCGCTATCACTGGGACGACGGCGAATGGATGACGACAATCGATTCGTCGCCGGCCGTTTCCGCCGTGGACGATTCCAACCGGGAATTCATGGAAGCGACCGGCGGGATACTCTTTTCCGGAAAGGGCGAGGTTCTGGGATTGACTTTCGGAGAACGCCTGCCGGTCGGCGACGGCAATTGGCAATGGCTGGGGCCGGAAATAAGGAAATCCCGCATCATCCACGCTGGAGCGGCCGACAGGATTGGAAAACGGATCGATGCGATGCTGGAAACCACGATTCTTGAAACCCGGTTTTCCCTGCGGTTTGAACTGAGGGAAGACGAAGAGGAACCGGAATGGCTGTCTGGATCAGTCCTGGCTGGCGCCTCCGAAGCGCATGCGGCCGGGCTGGCGGTTGCCAGGCGGCGACTTCTGGTTCCCCTGCCGCTCCCGCCCCGGGCAATTGCCCATATCGATAGAATTACCGTGGTCACGGGCAACGGTTCCGAAATTTTGGCTAGGTTTGCCGGTGCATTTCGGGATTATCAGGCCGTATTGCTGGAAACGGACGCGGATCTGCCGGGCGGCGACCCTCCTCCAGGTTTTGCCGCGCTCGATCCCCAATCAGAAAACCCTCTGGAGGACATTCCCTATCCGGCATCGGAATTTATCCATCGGCGCCGGGTGGACTATGAGTCCGGACGCAGACGAATGACGGCAGACTATGACCGGGTGCGCGGCCAACTGCAGGGGTACCGGGACGAACCGGTCGTTTTTACCTGGACCAACGAAAAGGACGGTTCTCTTGCCTTTGATGCGGACGGCAACCTGACAGCCGTAGCCCTCACTCCGCGGTTGGCGCCTGGACACGGAGAATACGAAGAAGCGGAAGCCGGATTCCGGCCGCTGGCTTTCCTTGCCCGGAGCCTGCGCCGTCCGGACCGTTTCGATCCGGCCGTGGCCCCGGTCTCCAGGGAGAACGGCCGGCGATTGATAGACTCGGGGGTGGTATACCAGCCGCTCGACGCCAATACCGCCAAGCTTTTTTTCGCTTCCGAGGAGACCAGAGGAGGGCAAATCGGCCTCCTGATCACCCATGTCTATCCCGGCTTCCCCCTTGCCGCCGCTGGATTGCGCGAACAGGACATCATTCTCCGGCTTTTCGTCGAAGGAAGAACGGAACCGGTGGAACTACGAGATCAAGCCGATACCTGGCTGTCCGCTTTCAGCCTCGACTCCGACGCCGAATTGCTGGAGGAATCGCCGGAATTATCCGGCGTACCCTGGCCTCCCCGGAACAACGCGATCTCAAATCTCCTCACTGCCGCCGGCGTTGGCCGCCGAATCGAGGTCGAGTATCTCCGCGACGGCAAGCTTCGACAGGGAACCTTTGTTTCCTCGTACGGGGAACCGGATTTCCAGAACGCCGAACCGGATCGCTTCCCCGCCATCGGCATCGACGTGAAACCTGTTACGTATGAGGTAGCGCGATATTTCGGCCGCCCGGACCAGTCCGGCGTGATTGTCTCGCGGGTACGGGAAGGCAGTCGGGCCGGGATTGCCGGCCTCTGTCGCTACCTGCTGATAACCCACGCCGATGGCCGGAAAATAAGGGGATTGGCCGATTTCCAAGAGAAAATAACCGCCTTTGAAAAAGGAAGAATCGATTCGACCGAACTCACGGTGGAATTTTTCGGTCGGACTCGCCTGGTGCGGCTGCGATAGCGCGTATTCAGGAAAAACTGTCCTTTCCGGCGGGAAGAATGCCCGGATCGAACCCGTTCGCCATGGGAATGCGGCGATCGCGGGTGAAGGCGCGGGCAGTGATCTTGGGACCGGGCGCCCCCTGCCGGCGCTTGTACTCGGCGCGCCGCAGAAGCCGGTATGTCCTGAGCACCGTCTCCCGGGAAAAGCCCCTGGCGACAATCCGCTCCACCGGCGTCCGCTCCTCCACCAACCCGGCCAGAATGGCATCCAGTTCCGGATAAGGCGGGAGGGAATCCGAATCTTTTTGGCCAGGCGCCAATTCGGCCGAGGGCGCGCGTTCAAGTATCGCCTCCGGGATGACCACTCCCGCCGGTCCGTCCAGCCCGGCCGGCCGATTCCGGTTGCGCCATCGCGCCGCTTCGTACACCGTGGTCTTGAAAACATCCTTCAAAGGATTGAAGCCGCCGCACATGTCGCCATACAGGGTGGCATACCCAACCGCCAGTTCCGACTTGTTGCCGGTGGAAAGGAGCAGCCATCCCCGGTCGTTCGACAGGGTCATCAGGAGATATCCCCTTGCCCGCGCCTGCAGGTTCTCGGCCGTCAGCTTTTTCAGTCCTCCCGGCGAAAGCGGCGACAGGGTGGCCGTCGCCGCCGCCACCACCTCCCCGATGGGGAGGGTGAGCATCTCGAAGCCCCAGGCGCGGCACATTTCCTCCGCCGCCGTGTTGCTCAACTCCGCCGTGTATCGGGAGGGAAGGCGCACGCAATGCACCCGTTCCGGCCCGAGCGCGTCACCGGCCACCGCCGCCGCCACCGCCGAGTCGATGCCGCCGGAAAGCCCCAGAACCACGTCGGCGAAGCCGCTCTTCGCCGCGTAGTCCCGGACGCCCAGCATCATGGCGCGCCAGACGCATTCCGTACTGTCGGCGAAGCCCTCAACGCTCTCCCCGGTCCCGCCCCAGGGCTCGCACGCGCCCACGCATTCCTCCCACAGGGGAAGTTCGAATCGCCGCCGTCCGGCGGCGTCCAGGAGGAACGAACCGCCGTCGAAGACCAGTTCGTCCTGTCCTCCCACCGAGTTGACATAGAGGACTGGCAAGCCGGTCTCGGCCGCCCGTTTCACCGCGACGTCCAGGACGCGGACTTTCTGGATGTCCCGGCGGAAAGGTGAGGCACTGATCGACAAAAGAAGTTCCGCCCCCTGGCTGCGGAGTTCACGCGATCTGTCGGGAAACCAGAGATCTTCGCAGATGAGGACGCCGATTCTCCGCCCCGCCAGCGGGAAAGGTCCGGACGGCCCGGTTTCGGGAATGAAATTCCGCTTTTCGTCAAAGACTCCGTAATTGGGGAGGCATTGTTTATGAACGATCTGCACAATCTCCCCGCTTTGGAAGACGGCGGCTGAATTGAACACGCCGCCTTCCCCCGCCATGGGCGCTCCGGCAAGAAGGGCGGCCCGGCGTCCCCCGGTCATCCGTCGCAACTCATCCAGTCCGGCTGCGGCGAGGGCGACAACGTCGGGAATGTTGGCCATGTCCTCGAGCGGATAGCCGGTAACCGAGAGCTCGGGGGTGACCAGGAGATCGGCCCCGTCCGCATCCGCCTTGAGATAGGCATCGCGGATTTTCCGGATGTTTGCGGCAATGTCGCCGACGCTGGTATTCAACTGCGCAATGGCTATTTTTGGGCTGAGTGTTGGCAAGGGCATGGGGAGGTCTCCAGATTGTTCGTTCGATCAGGCCGCCATCAGCAGAAAAGCCAGCCGAAGATGCCGGCACCCACCAGGAGGAATATGGGATTGGTCCGGAAACAAACCGTCAGGAGGAATGCGGTTATGAAGAGCGGCACGCTTTTCCAGTCCGGAAAGGAGTGACGGTTGACAAGCATCAGGGCCGCGGCCAACACCAGCCCGACCACAGACGGCCGAAGCAGGCGGAGGGCGCCGGCCGTCCGCGGGTTGTCCTTGATGGACATAAAGAAACGGCAGGCCATGAACATGATGACGAAGGGCGGCAGGCACACCGAAAGAGTGGCGAAAGCCGCCCCGACAACTCCGCTGTCTATGAACCCAACATAGGTGGCGGTGTTAAGGGCCACGGGCCCCGGCGTCATCTGGGAAAGAGCAAGTATGTCGGCGAACTCCCCCACGTTCAGCCACCGGCGGACATCGACCACCTCGCGGCCAATCAACGGCAGAATGGCATAGCCGCCACCGAAGCCGAAGAGGCCGATTTTGAGGAATGAAATCACGAGCGGCAGACGCGAGTGCTCATCCATCCGCTTCTCCTTTCCGCTTCATCCCGTCTTTTCCCTTCCCGGGAAAGCAAATGCCGACGCCGGCGAGAATCAACACCACCCAAACCGGGGACAAGCCGCCCAGCCACACGGCAAGGGCAACGGCGAGGGCGAGGACGATATTGAAACAAATCAGGCCGGCCTTTTTGCCAAGGCTCCAGACCGAACCGGCGATCAGGGCCACCACCACCGGCCTGATGCCGGCGAAGACGGACAGGACGGTCGCGTCGTCCCGGATGCCGGAGAAAAAAACGGCGATGATCAGCATGCAGATGAAGGAGGGAAGCACGGTCCCCAGGAGGCCGACAAGCGATCCCCGGATTCCGGACGTCTTGTAGCCGACGAAGACCGCCGTATTGACCGCTATGGGACCGGGAAGCGACTGGGCCACCGCCAGGGCGTCGAGGAACTCGTCGCCGGCAAGCCATCCCTTTCCTTCCACCACTTCCCTTTCGATCAGCGGTACCATGGCGTAGCCGCCACCCAGAGTGAAAATGCCGATGCGGAAGAAGACCAGGAACAGGTCGATGTGGAATCTCAAGCCGCCACATGTTTTCGCCAAAACCGGATCTCCTGCGACATGCCATTGCCTCTCACTTGTGCCGCGCGAAAAAAGTTCCATCCCAATCGGGCGGGGGCGGCATAGCCTTGTACACGGCCAGGCGGTCCAGGAAAAGCCGGTAAATTGGCGCCTGGCGAATGAATGTAAGCTCGTTTAAAAGCGACTCGGCCGCATCGAACTCCCGCATGAGATAGAGATCGAAGACCCGGGAGAATGCGGCCAGTTCCTCTCTCTCTTCCTCGGTCGCCTCGCCATGACGCAGGAGTTCGTAGATGAGGATGGACGACTGTTTCCCGCTTACCCTCACCTTGTCCGTCACCCGGCAGACAAAATCATTGCCGATGGCGGCGCGGGTCGCTTCGCTGATGAGGATGGTGGAGGAATAAACCTTGTTCAGGTTCTCCAGGCGGCTGGCGATGTTCACATTGTCGCCCATGACAGTGTAATTTTTGCGCTGGGCAGATCCCATGTAGCCGGCAAACATCGTTCCGCTGTTGATGCCGCAGCCGATTGCTATCTCCGGGAGCCCCCGCCAGGTCCAATCCGCTTGGAGATCTTTCAGCCTCTCGATCATGCCAAGGGCGGCCAGGGCGGCGTCGCGGGCATGGTTGGGATTGTCGGCAGGAGCGTTCCAGAAAGCCATAAGGCCGTCTCCGATGAACTTGTCCACCGTACCCATGTGCCCGATAATGATTTCGGACATCGGCGTGAAATATTCATTCAGGAATCGGGCCAGTTCCAGGGCGCGCATTTTTTCAGAAATGGCGGTGAACCCCCTGATATCGGTGAAGATAACCGACATGTCGCGGCTCTCGCCCTGAAGGGAGGAGATGCGATCGGGATGATTCTCGAGGTAGCCAAGAATGGAAGGGCTGACGTTCAGGGAAAAAGCTTCGCGAATGAAACGGCGTTCCTGACCGATGCGGCGGTAGCTGGAAACGAGCTGAACGGCGGCGAAAAAGAGGATGGAAAGGAACGGCATCGCCATGCCGGCCTCCACTCCATGGCGAAAAAAAAGAAAATAGCCGCTGAAAAGGGCGGCGAAAAGCGAAAAAACCGGCACAATCAGGCAAACCGCCAGGCTGCCGACGACCATTGCCGCCGTGGCCGCGAGGCCGGCGACAAGTATCGCCGCCTGCTGCCAGGAATAGGATGCTCCC
>JAITKH010000309.1 GCA_031278535.1 Planctomycetota bacterium
CCCGATCCTCGCTTTTCGGCGTGGCCCACAAGAAGTCGGCCGCCGTCCGGGTGAAGACAAGCCTCAAGAAACAGCTTACCGAGGATGTCGCCAATACCGTTATCGCCCTAGTCTCTTCCGCCAAGGCCGGCCTGGATCCGCGGGATGTGGTGGTGAGCGATCAAGGCGGCAATAAATTCACCACCTCGGCTTCCAACGGACTGAACGCCATGGGGAAGCAAAAGTGGGACGCCGAGTTTGCCCTGGCCGAGGAACTGCGCCGCAAGCTCGAAAACCTCATGCGGCAGTTCGTCCCCAACATTCAATACGACGGCGACGTCAACGCCTATCCAAAATACGAGGTGATTTTCGATTACCGGGAATCGCTCAACAAGCAGGTGCAGCCGGGCGAGGTGGGCACGAGTTCTAGCCGTACGCTCAACACCAGATCGTCCCGCCGGCCTTCCGAAGAGCCAGGCGTGCAGCCGAATGTCAGCCGCTCGGCCAATCTCGGCAACAGCATGTACTATTACACGGAGGAAAGCGCCAGCAACGAAAAGTCGAACGAGCGGACCATGCAGAATTCCGTTCTTGAGACCGCCACCAAATTCGCCCCGAACGTGGCGAACCTGACCATCTCCGCCCTTATTCAACTTCCCTACCAATTGAGGCGAGACGAGCAGAATAACCCGATCCAGGCGAGGAACGAACTTGGCGAACCGCTGATCGATCCGGAAACGCGCCAACCCATGTGGGAGAAGGAATCCATCCCCCGCCTCGCGCCCGAGCGGTTGGAGGAATTGAAACGGCTGATCGCCCAGGCCGCCAATATTCCGCTTGCCCAGATACCGGAAAAGATCGAGGTGGGCCAAATCGACTGGACCCCGCCGCCGATCTCGCCTAAAGGCGGCGAGGCGCCGCTCAATTACGCCTTGTCTCTCCTCCGTCAACACGGCACCGCCGCCATCACCTTCCTTTTCTTCGCGCTGGCGGTTTTCATCGCCTACCGGTACGCAACCAGGCCGATTCCGACCGAGGTGGACGAGCAAATCGAACCGGACAAAATCACCGTCGCCATAACCACGCAGGCGGAGGAGGACGAGGAATTGGTGGACGAGGAGTGGGAGAAACTGCGAGCCAAGGTCGTGGCGCTCATCAACGACGATCCCAAGCGCGCCGCCGGTCAGGTGAAACGCTGGATGCGGAAGGAGTGAGGCATGGCAAACCAAGCCAAGACAGAGGGGTTGACCGGTCTTCGCAAAGCCGCCATCCTGATGATAGCGCTCGACGTGGAGTCGAGCGCGAAACTCATGGCCAACCTTTCGACCGAGGAGATCGAGCGAGTCTCGATGGAAATCGCCAGGACCAACGGCGACGATGTTCCCGGGGACGTCCGGGATGCGGTGGTGCGGGAATTCTACCAGACGTATCTCGCCTCCAAATATATGGAGCAGGGCGGCATTGAATTCGCCCGCCAGCTTCTCGAAAAAACCCTTTCCCCGGAAGAGGCCGCCAAAATCCTTGCCCAGCTCGAAAACACCATCCAACAGGCGCCGTTCCATTTCCTGAAGAACGTGGATTCAGAGCATTTGTTGATGTATATCCAAAACGAGCACCCCCAGACCATTGCCCTCATCATGGCGCACGTTTCGGCAAAACAGGCAGCCGACATTCTTGGCGGCCTGCCTCCCAAAATCCAGCTTGAGGTGGTAAAACGGATAGCCAGGATGGAACAGACCACCCCCGAAGCCATTCGCCAAGTGGAACAGGGCCTGGAATCCCGCCTTGCCTCCCTCGTCACCCAGAACCTCGAGTCCGCCGGCGGCGTCCAATCAGTGGCGGAGATGCTCAATCTCTGCGATCGCAGCACCGAAAAGGGGATACTCGAAAATCTGGAAGAAGTCGACCCGGACATGGTGGAGCAAATCCGCAAACTCATGTTCGTTTTCGAGGACATCATCCTCGTGAACGACAAGGGCATCCAATCGGTCCTGCGGGAAGTGGAGAACGACGAACTCGCCACAGCCCTCAAAACCGCGTCGGAAACCCTCCAGGAAAAGATTTTCAAGAACATGTCCACCCGCGCGGCGGAAATGATCCGGGAGAACATGGAGTTCATGGGCCCAGTGCGGCTGGCCGACGTGGAACAGGCGCAGCAGCACATTGTGGACATTGTCCGCCGTTTGGAGGAGACGGGCGAGGTGATCATTTCCGGTCGCGGCGGCGAAGACAACGTGGTGGTGTGACAGTGATCGGCGGAGCATCGCAGCCACGTTTCGTCCGATTTCCGCCTACGGAGAAATGAATTCTCCCGGAAACATCGGAGGCCGATTCCGGAGCAGGCAAACTTCGACATCCGTAAAATTGGCCCTTTCAGACCACTCGGGACATTTGCATGGCGGATTCCAGGGTTTTCAACGATACGGACGATTTCATCCCGATGCCGTCACCGGATCGGGCAATCCAAGGCGAAAATGCCCAGGGTCTGGATGTCGTTCCCTTCCAGTTCAACGACATCCAGGCTCTGGCCCAAAAAATGCTCAGGCGCGCCCAGGAACAGGCGAAGCAGAAGTTGGAGGCGGCGAAAAAGCAAATCGAATCCATGGAAAAACAGGCATTCGACAAGGGATACAAGGAGGGCTTCGCCAAGGGAGAAAAAGAAGGCATGGCTAAAGGGGAGAAGGATGGCATGGCCGGCGCTGCGGACAAAATTGCCGCTGCCGCCAAGGGGGAAAGGGAAGCCGTTCGGCAGGATTCCCGGCCGGTGGCCGATATCCTGACCCAGTTGACAGGCACCCTGAACGACAACCGCCAGCGGTTGATGGCGCAGGCCGAGAGCGATCTGCTGCGGCTCTCGCTTGACATGGCACGACGGCTGCTTGGCCGGGAATTGGCAGCAGATCCGGAAGCCATTCGTCCGTTGGCCGTCGAGTGCATCGGTCTGGTTACTGATCGGAGCGGGGTCACGGTCAGGGTGAATCCGGAAGACCATCGGGTGATGCTGGACGCGATCCCTGATTTGAAGACCATTTTTCCGGACATCGGGGCGGTAAACATCCTGCCGGACCCGTCAATTGAGCGGGGCGGCATCGCAGCCTTTACCCGCGAAGCGGAAGTGGACATGCGCCTCGTAACCCGCCTTGCCGCTTTCGAGGAAGCCATTCTTGGATTTTCTGGAAAGGCGGCCGAACCTCCCTGGAACAGCGTTCGCCCGGAAACGTCTGCCTCTGACGGCACATCCCAACCAGCCTTTTCTCCGTCTCCGGTCGAAAAGGCGGAGAAACCAGACACCAGCGCCGGCGGGACAGCCGCGGCGCTTCCCGTTTCCGGCATCGGCAATTCCGAATCCGCTCAGCAATCAGGGCCGGTTTCAGGAGATCCGGCTCCGCCGGCGCAAGATGAAGGATAGTGGCCAGAAAAGGCCAACCTTATGAATACTGAAGCTCGTCTGCTTCGGAATCAATCCCCGATGCCGAAGAGGAATTCGTTTCCCTGGAGATGGAATCTGGACAAACCGGGGGCACTCCCCGCAAAGTCTCCATCAAAGATTCAGGCTTTGCGGAGTACCGAGGCATGAGCGTCTCCATGTTCGAATACAAGCGCCTTCGCCTTCCCCATATCCTGCCTGCCAAGGTGTCCGGTCGTGTACGCCGAGTGACAGGCCTGATTGTCGAGACCACACCCCTGCCGCTGCCGGTGGGAAGCCTGTGCCATATTTATTCCCGTTTGACCCGCCAGGCGGTTGAATCGGAAGTGGTCGGATTCCGGGAAAACGCCACCCTGATGATGCCTCTCGGGGAAATGCGCGGCATTGGTCCCGGAGATCGGGTGGAGTCTTCCACCACCGAGCAGATTGTGCCGGTTGGGGAACATCTCCTGGGCAGGATACTGGATGGCATGGGCCGGCCCATGGACGGCAAAGGGCCGATTGTGGCATCGGCCACCTATCCGATTTATGCCGATCCGCCGGACCCGGTCATGCGGCCGCGCATTTCGGAGATCCTCTCGACCGGCGTACGCGCCATCGACGTT
>JAITKH010000325.1 GCA_031278535.1 Planctomycetota bacterium
ATCCGGACGGCGCCGCCTTCGGCAAGGCGCCGGCGAACGGCGCCCAGATCGGGAACCGCAAATTTCGTCTCGATTTCCAGCGGCACGACCGCCTCCTCCTTCCCGCTCCCGCGAACACGCATCATGATACGCCGCCGGCCGGAAGTGGCAAGGCAAAACGTTCCGTGCCGCATTGCCGGGGCGCCCTTCCGGCAAAACCGCCTGCCGGATGCCGCACCGTTCCGCTTTCCCAATCAGGAGAAATCCCAAAAAAATTGGCGGCGTTTTCGCCTTTCGCCATAATCGGCCCGGCTCATGTTTCCGAACAAGTGACAAACGCGTCAATCCATATTCAAAACAATGGGTTGATTCTTCCGTTCACCCATTTGCGAACATGAGCCATCAGCTTCAATGGCCGGACGCCTGATCCTGGCGCTGGAAACGCCCTCCGGCGAATTTGCGCCCACCCATCCCCTCCCCGCCAAGTTGGAGCTCTAATGCCATGGCCCTTTGACTCGAACCGGTAAGGGTTGACAATGGTCTCATCGGCTTTCGGGAAGGCGGATAGGCGCCATCTCCATGAACGCCCGCGTCTCCCGCCCCCATTCGTCATTCCCGCAGACGCGGGAATGACGTTCCTTGCCGCAGGCGTATTCGGCAACCTGCGACATGCGGGCATGAATGGATTACGAAAATCAGTCAAAACGAAAGGAAAACCAGCATCATATGGAATCTACCCAGTTTTCGTCATGTTCCGTATCAAAAAACATAAAAATATTTTCCCTGTCGCCCCTGGGCTAGCCGGCGGTTGGAACGGAGAGGGATGCGACGCGGATGATCGCGATGCCTTTCGGCGACAAATCAGCGGCCTTTCCCTTCCATAATCTCGACAATGACTTTTTCAGTCCCGGTCATGCCCGGGCAGGCGATCCGGCCCATGTTGCGCATGGTCTGTTCCGGCGTCGGGCCGTTTATCCCGTGTTCCGGCCCCACCGCCAGGCCGCGCAAGGCCAGGCGGACCGCCTTGTCGGCGGCATCCAGGGCGGCGGCGGCTTTGAGTACGCAGGCGGGGTTGCCGCCGGTGCAAATGACGCCGGTCAGGCCGGAAGCCATGTTGTTGATTGCCAATCCGGCCTGCTCCAGGTTGCCGCCGGCCAGGAACAGCCAGCCCGCGGCGGTCCCGGTTCCGGCCGCGACGGCGCAGCCGCAAAAGGCCGACAATTTGCCCGAACGCTCTTTAATGAACATGGTCACCAAATAGGAAAGCGCCGTGGCCCGCAACAGTTTCAGCCGGGGCAGCCGGCCGCTTCCGGCCCGGGCCAGGGCGTACAGCGGCAGGGTGCAGATGATGCCGTGGTTGCCGCTGCCGGTTATGCTCATGGCCGGCAGGCCGAAGCCGCGCACCCGGGCTTCGATTGCGGCCGCGGTCGCGGCATGGGCGGAGCGGAGCGCGTCCCCGGAAAACGGGACGCCTCCGTTTTCCGCAAGCAGTTCCTTGCACAGGACGGCGCGATTGTTCCTGATGCCCTCTTCCATCAAGGCCAGATTGGCCTTGTAAGCCTGCCAGACGAATTGGATTTCCCGGCCAGGAACCCGCCGGGCGTAGTCCCAGAAATCCGCCAGCCGGCAATTGGACAGGGAAGCCGCCGCTTTCCCGCTCCCGGAAGCGTCCGTTTCCGCCCCCTTGGCAGGGATCGCTTTTCCGTTATGCACGATTCGCGCGATATTGGCGTGGTTGTCCCGGATGGTGACTTCCGCCCGGTCGCTGTCGGTCCGGACCGTGGCTTTGAGATAGAGATCGGAACTGATTTTGCGCAGCTTCACCCGCACTCCACCGGCTGCCACCAGTTCCCGGGCCATGGCCGTCTCGGCCTCCCCCACGCCGTCGAGCGCCGCCAGTCCCCGGGTCCAATCGCCGGCCACCGCTCCGAGTGCGGCGGCGAACAGATTGCCGGTTTCGCTGGTGTTCGGGATGCCACAGGTGAAGGCGTTTTTGTAAATGCCCGAATTGACCTCAAGCAGCACCGATCGGACAGCACCGCGGGTCAGGCTCCGGGCTCTGGAAACGGCCAGGGCGATGGCGCCCGGCTCGGTGACGCCCAGGGACAATTTCATGTCGTCCCGGATCAGGCGGGTGAAATCGGGCACGGATCAACTCTTTTTCCGCATGCGCAACACGCATTTGCCGTCGCCCTTGCCGATGGTTTCCCCCAATTCGAACTCCCAGCCGTAACTCTCCATGGCGCCCCGGTCAATCTCCATGCAGGCGTCGCACAGGTCGGCGATGAACCGCTCGTCGTCGGTATAGTGCAGCCAGCCCTCCACCATGGGACAGTAATGGACTTCCCAGACGAATTCCCGGTCGGTCAGGACCGGGATCCTGCCGTCGTTCACCTTGGTCAGTTCGGAGGTGGCGAATCCCCGGGCGAACTCCCGCATATCGGTGGTGCGGGGAAATTCGTGATAGCCCTTGAACACTCCCGCAGCCCGGATGGCTTCCCGGATGTCCGGCCAGGACATCCCCGCCTTCAAAGCCTCGCGAACGATCATGTATACCCACTTGCCGCGGTTTATGGAAGCGGCGCGCAGCTCCAGCGCCTCCCTGTCGCCATTGAAGTTTTCCGCCCGGTTCCGGATCATTTCTGTCTCCAGCAAAGGGTTCCCGCCTCCCGGCGCGCGCCGGGAAGGGCCGTCCCTACTTTTTCCTGATGGTTATTTCGCAAACGCCGTGCCCCTGGCAAATGGTTTTGCCCAGGGAGAATTCAAAACAGTCGTAGGTGTCGAACAGGCCGCGGTCCACATCCATGGCGATGTCGCAAATTTTTTCCAGGAACCGCTGGTCCCGGGTCAGCCTGGTCCAGGCGCCGCACATCGGGCAGTAGTGGAAATCGATTTTCGCCTCCCGGTCGTCGAGACGAATCAACTCCATTTCAAACAGTTTTTTGGGCGTGTCGGCCATGAAGGCGGCGACGAAAATCCTGAGATCGTCGGTGTCGGGGTACTGGGATCGGTTCGAGCGTCCCAGGGCGCGGATGGCCCGCCTCCCGAAGTCTTCAATGTCGTATCCCTTGTCGTGGGCGGTTTTCAGCAGGAAATAGACCCAGACTCCGCGGTTTTCGGAAGCCTGGCGCAGCTTAACGATCAGGTCGTCCGTAACGGTAGGCAGATTGGTTATCATTTTCGCGCTCGCTCCTTTTTGGCGGGAACTCGCCTTCCGCCCCGCGCAGGGGCGGAAGGCGATCGCCTAGGGGTCTGTACAGTCTAAATCCTTACAAATTCCGAAATCCGTTTGTTCCGGGGTTGACCGCTGATGCCGGAGGGGAATTCACTTCCCCGTAGGCGGAAACCGGATGAACCGGGGGCGCTCCCCGTACAGTCTCAAGCAAAGATTGAGACTTTAGAGCCTGTTGACGAATTACGCCGCTTTGTTTTCTCCTGTTCTCATTGTCAAATAGCGGAGCATGTTTTTGGTCATGGCGATACGCATGATGTTTTCGGCCGTGTCGTATCTGCGTTCA
>JAITKH010000102.1 GCA_031278535.1 Planctomycetota bacterium
TTGATGCGGAGTCGAGGCTTTTCCAATTTTGGCATCGAGTTCGTGACGGCGGGATAATCAGGAACAACCGGATATCCAGGATCGATGGTCTGACCCTGGAGAGGGTTGATGCTTGGGTCAGGGACAAGATTGCCCCGGGCCTCAGGGCCGGCGGCGTCAACTTCTGCGTTCGCAACCTCAAGGCTGCCCTCGAATGGGGCGTGGACAACCAGTATCTGCTCAGGAACCCGCTGGAAGCTTGGGAATTGGTGGGCAACAAGAAATCGCCCCGGCGGCGCGGCCTTTCGCCCGACGAGCTCCGGGCCGTTTTCATGGCCGAGCCGGACGAGGAATGGCGGGTCTGCTGGATGGTATACCTGTATTCGTGATTCCGGAACCGGGGCGAGGGGGTGCTCCGCTGGGAGTGGATCGACTGGGAAAAGCGGGAAATCGCCCAGCCGGTGGGAAAGGGCGGGAGGAAGGGCCAGTCCCGGCATGTTCGCCTGCACCCGAAGCTGCGGGCGGCGCTCGCGGCCTGGCGGGACAGGAAGCTGGGCCGATGTGATGCGGCGACACATCGATCTTCGCGTCCAGATTCCTACTTCACCAGCAGCCCGTCGATATCCGTTCTGGACTTGGGAAGCTTGGGGTGTATCCGGCAAAGCTCGCGCCTGACGATTTTCGCCGTCGCCCAGTCGCGATACCATTTGCAGTCGGCCGGAATGACGAACCAGGGCGCGTGGCCGGTCGAGCATTGTTCCAAAACCATCTGATACGTATCCTGGTAGCGATCCCACAACCCGCGTTCCGCCAGATCCCCGGTTTCAAATTTCCAGTTCTTGTCCGGATTGGTCAGTCGTTCTTCCAGCCGGCGTTTCTGTTCGGCCTTGGAAATATGAAGAAAGAATTTCAGAATTGACGTCCCGTTTTCGATCAGGTGCGACTCGAAATTGTTAATCTGGTGGCGGCGCCGGCCGAATTCGTCGGCGGAAATCTGTTTGTGCGCCCAAGGCACCAGGATATCCTCGTAGTGCGATCGGTTGAAGACGCCGATCATTCCCCGGGCGGGAATGCGGCGGTGTACCCGCCACAAATAGTCATGCGCCAATTCGTCGGGCGTCGGACGCTTGAAGGAAGTCACCTCCACGCCCTGGGGATTGAGCGGGCCGAAAACTTTGCGGACGACTCCATCCTTGCCCCCGGTGTCCATGGCCTGGAAAACGATCAGAAGGGCGGTTTTGGCCTCGGCATAAAGGCGATACTGCAAATCAGACAGTTCGGCGACAATGTGCGCCAACTGTTCGCGGCCCTTTTCCTTGTTCTTTATGCCGGGGGTGGCGTCGGTCGCGATTTTATCGAGTTTGTGCGCCTTTTTTTTGTCGAAGCGGAGCGACTCTAGGGCATGATCATACTTGTCCATGCGGCCATCCTCCTGGAAACAGGTGTTCCAACCCCGTCGAAATCGGAAAAATCATGTCCCCGAACCTTCGCCGCCTCGCACTTGCGGTGCCGTTTAACGCAAATCCCGGGTCCGGCCAACCCCTCCGCCGGACGGCGGGTGCTTTTCCATGTCCGCCGCAAAGGCGATTCCGGGTCTCCGCGCGTGAACGGTTCGACCGGCGCTTCCGGCTTTCGGAAAACACCGGCATATGGCGAACGCCTGATTTGCGGCCGCCGCCAGACTTGCGTATGCGACTCGATGACACGGAAGGCGCAGAACGTATTTCGGCCAACCCCTCGCTGATGGTCACTCGGGAAATCCCCCCCCGGGCTTTGGAAACGGGGGGTGACGCCGCCATATCCCAACGTGTCGGCTTCCGTTGCCGCCCATAGACGACGACTACGCCCGTCCAGATGGCTGGATACATGCAAATACTCCCCTTGGATTTCGGCTAGCGCCGGCATTTATATACAATATACTATCCGGGAGAAATTGCAAAGATCATTTCTGGGCAAACCCTTGCATGTTTATCACGAAGTGGAATTGCGAAAACGGCTTTCCGGGGCGAAATCACGATTGCAAACCGTCGGCAGCATAGACCTACCTGCTCCCCATGCCTGTTTTTCTTCTTTTCCCGTCAAAGTTTTCGGTAACGATGCGACCAGGCGCGAGGGGAATCTGGACATCAACAATACCTTCAAAACGTTCAATCTATTTTCAGCCGCCATTTCCGGAACGGCCCGCGCCCTTGTAAAACATTGGCAGACAGGCCGGGACAACAGTACTCGAAAAGCGCCCATGTCAACTATGGGTCACGATGTCAAGAGAAAATTCTACATGGCAAGAGCCTGTCCCGACAGGCAGTTTTCATATTCCAGTTTAGTGCGGATGGTCACGGCAAATGCGAATTCGGGCATTGCCACATGGTTCTCCGCTTTCGATGCCTTCGGGGAGATCACTTCTCCGGAGGCTGTTACCGGATGAACCGGGGGCGCTCCCCGTAAAGTCTCAAGCAAAGATTGAGACTTTACGGAACACTAGGCTTGACGCCAGCTCCGGGAATATCCAGGAAGTTCCGCCAAGGGAGACGGTTTGATCAAGGACATCACCCCGGCCCAAACGGGCAGGCGCGGGAAGCGGATCAGGAAAACGCCGCCGCGACGCGGATGGACGAGGTGACGCGGCAGAACACGGCCAGCGCCGGGGAGTCGGACCCGTCCCCGGAGGAATTGTCGCCCCGGTCCGGCGGCCTGAAGGGCATGGTGGAGAAGCTGGTTGGCATCATCTCCGGAACCGGCGGGAAACCTTCCGGGAGATCGCCGGCTTCCGCGCCTACCCGGCGCCAGCCGTATGCCGCCGGCGGGGAAAAGTGATGAGGCCGGACAAGACCGCTCCCCCGGACGGTGATTCCGGAGATTTTTACGAAAAACGGGCGGCGCCGGGAAACGATATCCCTCTCCGGGCCGCCGCGCTTCGCGATGGCCCGGGGCATTTCCGGCCGATCAAGAAACCATGCCGGCGGGCCGGAACCGAAAACGGAAAATGACATTTCGTACACCGCGAATCTTGCGAATAATCCCTTCCGAACCCGGCGGAGGCTTCCGCTGGGAGCCGGCATAACGGCGCATTCCCTGAAGCATTTCTCAAAAATCATCGTCCGGACATCCCCTTCGCCGCCGCGAACGGCCTGCCCATTTTCCGCAAAGACATTGTGCCTGCCGCCCCCCAACGTTTTCATCGGCCGGGATTGACGACAAAACATGCCGGCACGATTCCGGCGGAGGGCGGGATCTCGCGGCGGGAGATACTTCTATTGAAATAAAATACAGGGAAAATTATCGGCACCCGTTTGGAAAATTCCTTCTTGTTCCGTTCTTTTGCGGCAATGCGGCTTTGAAAAGGCATGCCTTGTTGTATAGTTACTATAAGAGACTCGGCCTCGAGGAAGGACGGCGGGCGACAAGGCGTGATCGGTAGCCCGCGTTCCGGAGGGCGGTAGACGGCACTCTCTTTCATGAAGGAGTTTCTCATGAGACTATCAGGAAAAATCTTTGGAATGATGGGCCTGTTGATTTTCGTGTCCCTTCTGATCACGGGACTCGGCATATACGGCATGACGGAAATCTTCGGCTCCATCAAGGACTACATCAGGCTGAGCTCCCGCTCCGTGGCCATTGGCAACATCAACCAGATCGCCCAGCGGCTGACCATTGTCGTGGAAAATCTTATTATTGAGACCGACGACGCCACACTCAAGACCATGATCGAAGACGTCGATTACAAAAACGCCGCCGAGGAGGTGTCCAAGGAACTGGACAAGATCGCCGGGACCATAAACCCGGACTCCCCGCAATGGGTCGAGGAAATGCCCAAGCGGATCGCCGACTCTTCCAGGAGTTTCATCGACGCCGTTACAATAGTGGCCGATCTGGCGATCCAGAACACGGATATAAGGACACAGGAGATCCTGGCCTTGAACGCCGCCATCTGGAACGATTACGCCAACACGGTTCGGCAGGTTGAGTCCGATGTGAGAAAACGGGAGGGAGGCGAGAAGGGGGGCGCCATCGAAGAAATGCTCCTCATTTTTAAATTCCGCACCAGTCGCCTTTACTTTGAACGGGACAGTTATTCGCTGATCACCACGATAGAGCTGGCCGGGCGCGAGGCGCTGATCAAAAATCTGCGGCAATACTTGGACGAAATAAGTACGAACATCAATTCCGTCGCCGCCGTATTCGCGGGAGATCCCGCAAACGGGGCAAGGCTCGCCGGCCTGACGCGGCAGCTCGAACAGCTCCGGGTCAATATCGAAAAGATCGCCAACTGGGCGCTCCAGAATGGGGACAACAAGGCCTACGCCTATTCCGCCTCCACGGCCAAGCATGCCAGGCAGCAGCTGAATGAGGTGCTTCGCGACTACATCGGACGATCGGAGCAGCAGA
>JAITKH010000109.1 GCA_031278535.1 Planctomycetota bacterium
CGACACCGACTCGTAATCCTGCAACACCTCGGAATGGGAGATGACCGCAAGCTCCAGCTGTTGTTTCTCCTGAGGCTGGCGCTCGGCGGTGAGCCGCTTGATGAGCAGGCGGATTTGCGGCGTGGTGAGGAGCAGCGGGTTGTAGCCGCCCTGCATCTGGCGTTTCACCTCGGCCGAAATTGCCTCCTTCAGACGGTAACGGGCCGCCGGGCGAAGAGCGAGATAGGAACCGCTGTCGGTATGCTCCACATGCTGCTGGATTTGCTCCTCCAGACGCGGGTCCATGGTCACCACGTACAATTTTCTCGTACCGGGCGCGGCATATTCGTTACACAACCAGCGCCTCAGGCCGAATCTGGCGAACTCCGTGAGGATGTCGGCATCGTGGGTACGGCGGCCGGCTTCCCCGATCGACTCGAGAATCACTCCGAGGTTGCGGATGGACACTTTCTCCTGGAGCAAATTCTGCAGCACCTTCTGTACCTCGGCAACGGAAAGCACCTTTGGAACCACCTCCTCCACCAGTTCCGGCGAGTGCTCCTTCAGGGCGGCGAGAAGCTTGTTCGTCTCGTCGCGGGTCAGAAGTTCGTCGGCGCGGGAGCGGATGACCTGGGTGAGATGCGTCGCCACTACCGTCTCCGCATCCACTACCGTGTACCCGACCCGTTCGGCGTATTCCTTACTGGAAGGCGAAATCCATACCGCCGGCATGCCAAAAGCCGGATCGACCGTCGCCATGCCGTCCAGCTTCTCTGTGGCGGCGCCGGTGTCGATGGCCATCAGGCAATCGACTTCGGCCGTACCCCTGGCAACCTCCGCGCCCTGGATTTTCACCACGTATTCGTTCGCTTCGATTTGCAGGTTGTCGCGGATGCGGACGGGAGGAACGATGATCCCCAACTCCACCGCAAGCTGCTGGCGAATCATCTGTACCCGGGCGAGCAGGCCCCCCCCGCCCCCGGATTGCTGGGTGTCCACCAGCGGCACGACGCCATACCCGACCTCCAGCTCCATAGGATCCACCTTGAGCAGATTTTCCACCTTGTCGCCGGCCGCCGATTTCCCCTCCTCCTCCTGCCTTTTCGCCTCCGCCATCTCCCGCGATCGGATTTTTGCCGTGGATTGGGAATAGAAAGCCACCAGCCAGAGACAGATGCAAATGCCGGAGACGATGAAAAGCGGCACCGGCGGGAAGGGCGTCACCCCCACCAGGCCCGAGAAGCCGATAACGGCCACCATGGCGGCGGCGGCGGCAATGGGCTTGTGCTGACCGAAGAATTGCCCAAAAACCTCGCCGCCGAATTCGGCCTTGTCGGCGTTCCTGGTCACCAGGAGGCCGGAGCCGACGCTGATCAGCAGAGCCGGTATCTGCGCGGCCAGACCGTCGCCAATGGTGAGAATGGTGAAAACCCGGGCGGCCTCGACGAACTCCATGCCATGAATGAACACGCCGATGATGAACCCGAAAAGAATGTTGATGCCGGTGATGATGATGCCGGCCACAGTGTCGCCGGAAACGAACTTGGCGGCGCCGTCCATGGCGCCGAAAAAAGCGGCTTGCTGCTGGATTTCAAGGCGCTTGGCAATTGCCTCGCGCTGGTCGATGACGCCGGCATTGAGATCGGCGTCTATCGCCATCTGTTTTCCCGGCATGGCGTCCAGGGTGAAGCGGGCCGCCACCTCGGCGATGCGGGTGGCGCCTTTGGTGATGACCAGGTATTGGATAACCATGATGATGATGAAAATGGTGATGCCGACGGCGATCGAACTCAGGCGATTGATGCCGTCGATGCTGCCGCCGCCGCCCACGAAAGCGCCGAAAGTGGCGATGAGATTGCCGGCGGCGTTGATTCCCTCCTGGCCCCGGCTCAGGATCAGCCGGGTCGAGGAAATGTTCAGGGACAGGCGGAACAGGGTCAGCACCAGGAGGACGGAGGGGAAAGTGCTGAAATTCAACGGCTGTTCCACGAATATGGTCATCAGCAGCAGAATGAGGGCAAGCAGGATGTTGACGCCGATCGCGATGTCCATAACGAAGGCGGGCATCGGCACCAGCATGGCGGAGAGGGCGCAAACGACGAAGATGGAAACGACGATGTTCTTGTTGCCGTCGCGTCCGAGAAGCCGCAGCAGCCTTTCGCTGAGCAGATGAAACAGTTCCACGCCCCTTTTGGACGCCGTCGCGCTCATTTAGGCCGCCGCCTCCCGAATCTGGCGTTTCTTTTCCTCCGGCCAGATCACCTCCAGCACCTCGGCCACGGCCGCGAACAATTCCTCCGGAATGGCGTCGCCCACCTCGACCGTCCTGTACAAATCCTGGGCCAGCTTCTTGTTCTCCACCATCGGCACTCCCGCTTCCCTGGCGATTTCAATGATCCGCTCGGCCACCTTGTCCTTGCCCTTCGCCGTCACCTTGGGGGCAATCATGCCGTCTGTGTACGATATCGCCACCGCAAAATGAGTCGGGTTTCTCACCACCACCTCCGCCTGCGGCACATCCTGCAGCATGCGCATGCGCGCCGCCTCGAGTTGCTTTTGGCGGATTTTCTGCTTGATTTTCGGGTCTCCCTCCATTTGCCTGAATTCCTCCTTCACCTCCTGTTTGGTCATCCTGAGGTCTCGAAGATACTGGTATTTCCGATAGCGGAAATCGGCGATTCCCAATGCCAGGAGGATTATGGACAGGGTTCGGGCCAGCCCCAGCACCCGATCGACAAGATGTTCAAGCGTTCCTTCGGCCGCCATTTCCAGAAGCGTGAAGACGTTCCTGAATTCGGCGTTCATCACCCACCAGGCCACCGGCATAACCACCGCCAATTTGCACAGGTTCATAATCAGGGTCACCAGATTCCGGAGGGTGAATATCCGCTTCAGGCCAGCGACCGGGTTGAGCTTCCCTATTCTAATCTTCACCGTCTGAAAACTGAGATAGAAACCGGTCTGGAAAACATTTGCGACAATGGCCGACAGGCATGCCAGTAACAGGAACGGCAGCAAAATGATCAGAATCCACCATCCCCAGTCCACCGCATAGGCGATCAGTTCCTTGCCGTCCGGCGGCGGCAATTTCGCCAGATTTTCCCCAAGCATTTTCTCGATAAAGGTGCGCATGTACCTGGCCATCGTCGGCCCCAGGTAACGCAGCAGGTAGACCGCACCCAGCATTTCCAGGGCTGCTGTAAAATCCCGGCTTTTTGGGATGTTGCCCCGCCGCCGGGCGTCGGCCTTTTTTTTCGCCGTGGCTTCTTCGGTTTTTTCTTCCCGCCCCGCCGCCATTCCCGCTCCGTTTAAATCAAAACGCCCCGGAATACCCGGATTCGGCCGTGCCCGTCCCCATTTCGGCCACCATCCTGGACAAGTCGTCAAGCATCTCCCCGAATGGCCCGTCCGGCATTTCTCCAAGGTTGAACCGCCAGTCGGGAGGAATCAGCGCGGCGCAGAGGGCGGGATACAGGAACATCAACGCGGTCAGCCCTACCGCCACCTTGACGGGCATGCCGAACACCTGGACATTCATCTGGGGCATAGTCTTCGTGACGAACCCTTCGGCGACACTGGTGAGAAGCATGATAAGGACAATTGGTCCGGCCATCTGGATGCCCAGCCGGATGAGGGTGGAAATCTGGAGTAGGGCCATGGCTAATACCGGATGGTTCCTGTCGATATCCGGCGTCAATCCGCCGATGCCCACATATTCGTAACTTTTCAGCATGATATAAATATAGACGATATGCAGCTTGGCAATAATGAAAGAAATGATGCCGAGATTCATGTTGATGAAACCAAGCATGGGCATTTCCACCCCGGACTGGGGATCCATGACGCTGGCCATGGAAAAACCGATTTGCTGCCCGACGATCTCGCCCGCGAATTGGATGGCGGTGAAGACAAATGTCCCGAGGTAGGCGATCGCCATCCCCAAAGCGAATTCCTGCCCCGCGAGAATCGCCAGCCGCGTCATATCCATGCTTGCCGGAATTTGGGCCGTACGGGAGGCGGCGGAAAGAAACAGCAGCGGAAAAACCATGGCAAAATATATCCGCACCTGGCCGGAAAACACCTCGGAACTGAAGAACGGGGCGAAGACGACGATGCAGCCGCAGCGAAGCAAGACCAGGACGTAGGTGAGAAATGCCGAGAGAATGCGGCTGACATGATAGATATCCTCGCTCATCCGCTCCCCCGTCAATAATAGCTGGAGAACATCTGCAGCGTGTCCTCGAAATAATTGGTTATGAACTGGATCAGCCAAGACAAGGCCAACGAAACCACGGTCACCACCGCCAGAAGTTTTGGGACAAAAGTCAGGGTCATCTCCTGGATGCTCGTAACTGTTTGCATCAGCGACACCGTCACCCCAACCACAAGCGCGGTAAGGAGAGGCGGCATCGACAGCATCAGGCAGGTCCACAACATGGTATTGGCGACATCGATAATGTCCTGGATTTCCGGGACCACGGCTTTTCCCCGACAGAGGCCGGACGGCTATAAAATCCCACTTCCCAGTCCCGGCGCGGCCGCGCCGAGCGCCGGGGCGATGATCTCTTGAAGTACGCTTACGGGAAAACTCGTTATCATTCCTTCGAAGAGGAGCCTCCAACCGTCCACAATGACAAAGACGATGATTTTGAAAGGAAGCGAAATCATCGCCGGCGGCAGCATCATCATGCCCATGGCCATGAGGATGGACGAAATCACCACATCAAGTACCAGAAAAGGCAGATAGAGCAGGAAGCCCATCCAGAAGGCCCGCTTCAGTTCCGAACAGATGAAAGCGGGGATAAGCGCCGCCGTGGGAACGTCGGCCGGTTTCAGGAGCCCCTGGTTTTCGAGACTCACCAAATCCTTTTTCCCGGCCGCGCCCATGAAAAAGTAGAGTTCCTCCCGGCCGTTGTTGGCGGCAAGGCATTCGAGCATAAAACGACGGATGGGGGCCATGCTTCTTTCCAGCGCCTCGGCCTGCCGCAGCCGTCGCATTTCTCCGGCGGAGATTTGGACGTATTCCCCATTGAAATAGGGGGCAAGGCCGTCGTTCCAGGCGGATTTCCAGGTCGGCCACATGATGAAAAAAGTGAGGAACAGCGACAAACCCACCATCACCTGGTCCGGCGGCAGCGATTGCGTTCCAAGGGCCCGGCGGACAAAGCCCATGACCACCGTAATCCGGAGAAAGCTCGTCATCATAATGAGTATTCCCGGCGACAAGGTAAGGATGGTGAGGATGATGACAATCTGGAGCGCGGAAGAAAGCTGCTCGGCTTTCTCCATCGGCACCAGACTCCCGTCCTGTATTGTGGGAAGCGGCAGATACAGTAACCCGTCCTCCCGAGGATCGCCCCGTTCAACGGCGGGAACCCAATCCATTTCGCTTTCCACTGAAGGAGCGGGCTCTTCCCGCCGCTCGCGCGGAGCTGTTCCCAAATCCACCGCCAGCAACGGATTCACGAACAAAGTTGAAACAAGCAGGGCAAAAAAAACAGCCGGCAACCGTTTCCCCGTCATTGTGGCGCATCCTGTTCAAATCCCTTGCCCATGTTTTCAGCCCACCATGTCAAGGCGTCGCGACTCGACCGTCGGACGTTCGGGCCGCGCGGCGCCGGAAACGGGATTCCCAACCGTTTTCGCCACTTTTTCCCGAAGGTGGACGGCTTGTTCTTCGATTTCCCGGGATTGGATCTCGGCCATGATCCGGTTCTCCTCCGCCTCCGTTTTCAATATATGCTGTTTGAACAGGGAACCGAAAATGTTCTTCCCCTGTTCGGTTTTCGGCCGCGCTGTTTCCATTATTTCCACGATTTCCGATTCATCGGTGATTTCGGACAGGGTACGCATGTCCTCCAAAGTCACGCCGACGACCAGGATGCGCTTGCCGATCCTGATGAGCGAGAGATAACGCTTTGGATCGAGATGCGTCCGGCCCAGGACCTCGACCGCGGGGTGGGAAAAAAGTTGGCGATGGCCAGGCAGGTATTTTTTCGCCAGGCAAAGAATGCCCACAAAAATGCCGCAGATGACGATAACGAGGAACAGGGAAGACAAGATCGGCGGCAACCCGGAATCGACTCGCCGTTCCGCCGCCGGGCGGAAACGGGAACGGGATCCGTCCGGAAACGCCAGAGGTTGATTCTCAAAATCGTCCGCCGAGGTCGGGGCGGGAATGATTCGCGTCGCGATGCTGGAGGGCGTATCGCTTGCCAAGGCAATACCTGGCCGGGACGGAGAAATCTGGCCGGGGACACGGAAAGTGGAAT
>JAITKH010000170.1 GCA_031278535.1 Planctomycetota bacterium
GACTTTGGACGAGTACCGGAAACATATCGATAAGGACGCGGCCCTGGCCCGCCGCTTCCAGCCGGTTTTTGTCGGCGAACCATCGGTCGAATCGACAATCGCGATTTTGCGCGGCCTGAAGGATCGCTATGAGGTCCACCATGGCGTCCGCATCCGGGATGCGGCCCTAGTGGCGGCCGCCGAACTGTCGCATCGGTACATAGCCGATCGCTTTTTGCCGGACAAGGCCATCGATCTGGTGGACGAGGCCTGTTCAGGGTTGCGGATAGAAATCGATTCCATGCCGGAGGAGCTCGACGTCCTGACCCGGGCGCGAAATCGTGCCGAAATCGAGATGAAAGCCCTGGCCAAGGACTCTGACGAACCGGCCAAAGAGCGGCGCGAAGCGCTCCGCCGCCGTCTGGCCGATCTGGACGAAGAGCTCAAGGCAAGGACTGCGGCCTGGCAGGCCGAAAAAGACGCCATCGGGGCGATCCGGAAACTGAAGGAGGAAATCGAGAATGCGAAAACCGAGGCGGAACTGGCCGAACGCCGCGGGCAGTTCGATAAGGTGGCGGAACTTCTGCACGGGGACATCCCGGAGATGAACCGGAAGCTTGCCGCCGAGAACACCAAGCTCGCCCGACTCCAGAAAGGAGGCGCCCTGCTGAAGGAAGAGGTGGAACCGGAGGATGTGGCCGAGGTGGTTTCCCGCTGGACCGGCATCCCGGTCGCCAAAATGCTTGAAAGCGAGATGAAAAAACTGCTCGGCATGGAGGATCGGATGCGCGAGCGGGTGGTCGGGCAGGACGCGGCGCTGATCGCGGTGGCGAACGCGGTGCGCCGGAGCCGGGCCGGACTGCAACAGTCCAACCGGCCCATCGGTAGCTTCATTTTTCTTGGCCCCACCGGCGTCGGCAAAACCGAAGTGGCGCGGACTCTTGCCGAGTTTCTTTTCGACGACGCGAAAAACATGGTTGGAATTGACATGTCGGAATACATGGAGAAGCATTCTGTGGCCCGGCTAATCGGCGCCCCCCCCGGCTATGTCGGTTACGAGGAGGGAGGACATTTGACCGAAGCGGTACGCCGGAGGCCGTATTCGGTGGTACTTTTTGACGAAATCGAGAAGGCGCACGCCGATGTCTTCAACATACTTCTCCAGGTGCTGGACGAAGGGAGGCTGACCGACGGACAGGGCCGGACAGTGGACTTTTCCAACTGCGTCATCATCCTCACATCCAATCTGGGGTCGCGGGAAATCGCTGACGCGAAGGATTTGGACGCTCCCGCGTTCCGGAACCGCATCCGGGAAATCCTTCGGTCCCATTTCCGCCCCGAGTTCCTGAACCGGCTGGACGACGTAATCATTTTCCGTCGTCTCGGGCGAAAAGACATCCGGCTGGTGCTGGACATTCAATTGCGCGGCCTCCGGCGGCTTCTTGCCGGTCGAAAGCTCGGCCTCGAGGTGAGCGAAAAGGCGGCGGAAATCCTGGCGGGAGAAGGATACGATCCCGATTTCGGGGCGCGACCACTGGCCCGGGTTATCCAGAATCGCCTCCAAAATCCCATTGCCGAGAAAATATTGGAGGGTGCCTATCATGACGGCGACATTGTCAAGGTCGATGCGAAGAACGGGGAACTCGTTCTGGAATAAGACAGTTCGCCGCCAACGCCGACCGGGTGCGTTTCGCGCGTAACCGCAAGATGTTTACTGCCCCGCAAAGTCTCCATCCTTGGTTGGGACTTTGCGGGGTTGCCCAAGTTCATCCACCTTCTGTCTCCGGGGAACGGGCCGCGGTACGCGGTCCGTTCCCCGGAGAAATTTACTGTAGCATACTGTATTGCTTAATGATAAGTTTGACAGACATCAACAGTCCGTCTTTCGGAAGAGGCCGCTTTCATGCGGATGATTCTATTGAATCCGTTCAGGTAAAAATACAGCTTCCGGATCGGGAAACGGACGGGTGACGGGAAAGGCGGGCGGTTCCGGCAACTCGCCTGGACCCGACAGGAACGGCGGTTCGGCAAGTTCCGGCAGACCATTCGATGGCGATGACGCTGGAGGAGGCGGGGCGGGAACGGTAACTGGCTGGGTTTTCATTGGCGCGGCCGGTGTTTTCGGAAGCGGTTGAAGCCCGCCGGGGTTTGCGCCCGGCCGTATCGCGCCCCAGGAATCGAGATGGAAGGCCCGGAATCCAGGCGCTTTCGGCAAGGCCCGGAAATGATCGCCGTCTGTCTGAAAAACGAAATCGCGAAATGCCGGCTGATCGCTTCCGGCCGCAACCAGTTCCGCTAGCCGCTCCGCCGCGTCCGGAAGGCCGCGCCAAGCCGCCGCTGTCCGCAACACCTCGCGCGCCGCCGCCTCCTGGCGCTCGCGCACCTCGCTTTCCGCTGCGACCAAACACCATGAGCCCTGATTCTGTACCGCCGCCGCCACGACCCGGAATCGCCGCCTGGAATCGGGCCAAACGCCGGAATTGGCGATCTCCGCCCAGTCTCCTTCCACCCTGACCGAACGGCTTTCCGGCCGGGCCAGGACCGCCTCCCGCGCCGCCGAGAGCGGGCCATAATGTCGGGAAAAGTCGGAATAGGGGAAAACTTCACGGGACTCTGTCGAAAACAGGGCGTAGGCCGCCGGATAATCGCCCCGACGAAGCGCAGCGAGAAAATCGTCCCAAAGCGATGTCACCATTCGGATATTGTCTCCGGCCGAAGTGGAAATGGCCATTGACGGCAACAGAAAAAAGATCAATTTCAAAAGTGTTTTCCCCATGCGCCCTTCCTCGATCGGATTCCGGGGTCCAGTTCTCAGTACCGGACAACGACATCCGTATCAAGCGTGACGTTTTCCGGTTCAAGTATCTGAACGTAAAGGCCGTAGGCGACATTGTTCACGGGAGGGCGGGAGACGGTGCGAACTTCTATGAGCGCCCTCTCCCCGGGAGGGATGAGCCGCTTCGGCGCCCGCGCCCGGACGCAAACGCAAGTGGTGGACAATCGGCCAATGCGGAGTTGCGTGTCCATCGGCCGCAACACCTCGAACCATTGGGACGGTGTGGCGTCGCCGGGGCGATTTTCCGGCGGTATGTCGGGGGCTGGTGTCAATTGCAGGGCGACGATTTCTCCTGGAATCGGGTAGGCTGGGGCGGCAAGGATCGGCATTGGAGCCGAAATGATCGTTGGCGGCTCTTGTTGCGCTTCAGCCGGCGCCGAATAAACCGGAGGCGGAGAGGCAGGCGCCAAGCCGGTTGTTCCGACAATTCCGGAATAGGGGCGCCAGCGGTTGTTCAGCACCGGGTCGTAAGGCGAGGGCATCCTGGGCCGATCGGTTGGTGTCATGGGGGTTGCGCCAGAACCGGCGGCATAATTCGGATCGCCGGCTTGGCCGCCGCCGACCGAGAGGGGAGTGAGCGAATAGCCGCGACGATCGCCGAGCGAAGCGCGTTCCGGCGATGTCGAATCCGTTTCGCCGCAGCCGGAGACAGGAAGGAACGAGACAAACGCCACGATGAAAAAAAACGCGCGCATGCGTTTCTCCTTGCCGGGATATCCGGCGGATCACCCCTTGACCGCTCCGGCGGTGAGGCCGCGGATGACGTATTTCTGGGTCAGGATGGTGATTACCAGGACGGGCAGGGTTATGGTCACGGCCGCGGCCATCAGTCCTCCCCAATCGATCTGGGCATAGGCGATGAAGTTGAAGATGGCGACGGGAACGGTCTTGGTCCGGTTCGACGCCAGTACGATTGAGAACATGAAATTGTTCCACGAGAAGATGAAGGAAAGGATGCCGCCGGTGACCACCCCCGGCATGGAGATGGGGAGGATTATCCTGATAAAGGTGGAGAAAATGTTGCAGCCGTCCACCCTGGCCGCGTCGATCAAATCCTTCGGGATGGATTCGAAGAACGGGACCATCACCCAGACGATGAACGGCAAGCCCACCAGCAGGTGGCTCAGAATGAGCGAGGTATAGGTATCCACCATGCGGAAGAAGCGGAACATGATGAACAGGGGCAGGAGAAAGGTGATTCCCGGAACCATTCTCGATATGAGGATGAAGACTGCCAGCTTCTTTTGCCTGTATTGGGCGATGCTGAAGGCGGCCGGAAGGCCCAGAATCAGGCCGAGCAGGCTGCTGCCGCCGGCGATAATCAGGCTGTTGTAGATGTACTGAAGGAAGTTCTGGGAGTTGAAAACGTTTTCAAAGTTCTCCATGGTCGGGGTAAAATTGAATATCCGGGGCGGCAGTTCCACAATCTGGAGCGGCGTCTTCAACGCATTCAGGAACATCCAGAGCAGGGGCAGCAGGAAAAAGAACACGCAAACGACGATGGTGCCGAAATAGAGGATGTTGGTGATCAGGCGGCGCCAGAAACGGGATATTTCGGTGGATTTTGGCTCGCAATATCCATCCGCGCTCATGTCGTCATCCCCCTCCGTTCCGCAAGTTCAAAGCTCCAGTCCCCGGCGAAAGTGGGCCACCAGGAGACTGACTCCCAGCACAAAAACGAAAAACACCACCAGGAGAGCCGAGGCGTAGCCGAAATTGAAATACTGAAAACTCATCTGATAGGTATAGATATTCAATGTCTCGGAACTGTATCCGGGGCCGCCCATGGTCATGACGTAGATGATGTCGAAGGTCTTCAGGCAGTCCACCAGGCGGAGCAGGGCGGCAACCCCGATGGTGGGGGCGATCATCGGCAGGGTAATCCTGAAGAAAATCTGGAAAGGCGTGGCGCCGTCCACCATGGCCGATTCATAAGGTTCGCGGGACAAGGTGGCGAGGCCGGCGATGACGATTAGGGAGATAAGCGGCGTCCACTCCCAGATATCCACCAGAACCAGCGAGGGGATGACGCTGGCGGAGTCGGTGATCCAGAGGAGTTTGGCGATGCCGGCATGCTCGCGGAGGATCGCCTCAAGGCCGGAAGCCTTGACCAGGTAGTTCAACACTCCGGCGGTGGGTTCGAAGATGAGCATCCAGACCATGGCTACCGCCACCGGCGTTGCCATCATGGCCATGAGGAAGATGGAACGGGCCACCCGCTTCCCCCTGAAGTCGCGGGCGTCGAAAAGGACGGCGATGAGAACGCCCAGCGTCACCTCCACGGCCATGGCCAGGCCGGTGAAATAGATGGTGCGCCCGACCGCCCCCCAGAAACGATCATCGTTCAGGAAGATGTCGATATAGTTTTTTAAGCCGACGAAATTCACCTGATCGCCGTGGGTGAGGCTCCAGTCGGTGAAGGAATTGTAGATGGTGTAGCCGAGCGGGAAGATCATCAGACCCATGATGAAGACGACCGATGCCGACGGGAATATCCAGAAGGCGTTACGGTCGTACCAGTCGCCCAGTCGCATGCCTCTCCTCCTGTTATTATCCCTGGGCCAGGGCGGATCGCCGGCTGGACATGCGAATGGGGCCGATGACGCCCAGGAGCGCCTCGCCCGAGACGGCGTCGAAGTAGCGGACGCGTTCCATGTCGGGGCTGAGCCTGATATTGTCGCCTATGCGGTAGCCGTGGCGTTGCTCCAGCCGGGCAATCAGGTTCTCCATGTCGTCCGCCCGGCGCGACATATACATGTGTGCTTCGGCGCCCAGTTCTTCGATGACGGTGACGTGGGCGGACAGGATGTTGTCAATCTGGTCCTGGGCGGCGATGCCCATGTGCTCCGGCCGTATGCCGATGACGACTTCGGGATGGGGGGCCTTCAGGAGCGCTTCCAGATGGTTGTCGGCGACCACGAAGGAAAATCCTTCCCCTTCGGCCAGCAGCCTTTCCCCGTCGCGGCGGAGTTTTCCGTCGAGAAAATTCATCGGCGGAGAGCCGATAAAACCGGCCACGAAGTGGTTGCAGGGATGATCGTACAGGAGAAGGGGAGAACCAATCTGCTGGATGACGCCGTCTTTCATGACCACGATCTTGTCGCCCATGGTCATGGCTTCCACTTGATCGTGGGTGACGTAAATCATGGTGGCCTTGAGCCGGTTATGGAGCTTGGCGATCTCGGTGCGCATCTGCACCCGGAGTTTCGCGTCCAGGTTGGACAACGGTTCGTCGAAGAGGAAGACTTTGGGATTGCGGACAATGGCTCGTCCCACCGCCACCCGCTGGCGCTGTCCGCCGGACAGGGCGCGGGGCTTTCGGTGGAGATATTCCTGGATGGAGAGGATTTTTGCCGCTTCCTGCACCCGCTTGTCGATTTCGGCATTGGCAATTTTCCGGATCCGGAGCCCGAAGGCCATATTTTCGTAGACCGTCATGTGGGGATAGAGGGCGTAGTTTTGGAACACCATGGCGATGTTCCGATCCTTTGGGGGGATGTCGTTCACAAGTTCGCCGTCGATCCACAGTTCGCCGGAAGTGATTTCCTCGAGTCCGGCAATCATCCTGAGCGTGGTGGATTTGCCGCAGCCCGATGGACCGACGAAAACGACAAATTCGCGATCCTCGATAACGACATTGGCGGCGCTTACCGCCCGGACGTCGCCTTCATAGGTTTTCTCGATGTTTTTCAATTCAACTTTCGCCATGATGATTCCTTCCTGGCCATCGGGCGGTTGCGACCGCCGGCATCGGGAAAATCACGGACGGCGGAGACGCCGCAAAAAAAATAACGTCGCGCCGCTGCGGCGCTGGAGGAAGGGCGTAATCGCCCGAATGCCTCAGGAACGGCGCGGGTCGCGCCGGGAGAAATTCACGATAATGCGGTAATGTAATCGCCGATGACGGAAAAGTCAATCCTTTTATTCCCGGCGCCAAGGCTATTCGCAGGGCCTGAGCATAGCTTGGTTCAATAACTGCCGCCCGGGAAGCATGAGCGATTCGGAGTGCGCCGCACCGCGAATAGTAGTCTGGAAAGACGAAATCTTACCAAATTCCGAAGTCCGTTTGCCCTGGAATCGGCCTCTGATGCCGGAAGGGGGATTCACTTCCCCATAGGCGGAAACCGGATGAACCGGGGGCGCTCCCCGCAAAGTCTCAATCAAAGATTGAGACTTTGCGGATCAATAGGGGCGGCTTTGCCGCGTCCGCCGACTCTTTTCAGACGACCGTTTTATGTGCGCCACGGGAATCGGCCCGTTCCCGCCTTTCGGCATTGCGGCGGCGGCCGAAAAGGATTATGGTCTCTATTTCGAATCGGCCGGAGGCATTGAATGCCGCCGCAGCCGGCAGGCGGGATTAGTGGCCGCACGACGTCGGGCGGAAACGGCGCTCCCGGCCGTTTTCCATGAAAGGAATCAATATGAAACGCATAGCCGCCATGCTTGTCAAGCCGCGTACCTTCGCTTTTTTCGAGGAAGACATCCCCCCTCTCGCCGACAGCGAAATATTGGTTCGAACGCGCGCTGCCGGCATCTGCCATTCCGACCTGCCGCCCTTCCTCGGAAATGGCGCCACCGTTCTCAATCGGCATGGGTATCACTCGATGACGGCAAACATACCCTATCCCATCCCGCTCGGGCACGAGC
>JAITKH010000178.1 GCA_031278535.1 Planctomycetota bacterium
TTCTCCAGTACCGCCCGGTCGAAGCTGGCGGTCCGCGCCAGAATGGCGTCACAACGCGCAAGCTCGTCCGCATCCAGCTTCGGACCGTCGCCGACGAGGACGGCATACCCCTTGTCCCGCAAATAGGCCTTGCCCTCCTCGCAGATGTCCTGGGGAATGTAGACCCGATAGCTTGGCGTCATTTTTTCTCCCATTTCCCGAAAATCGCGATTCCCGCGTCTAGAAACACTTTCGCGCCGGGATAGCGTCCGGAAAGGCCCAACTCCTCCTCCACCCGGATCGTTTCGTTCCACTTGGCCGTCCGTTCGCCCCGGGCGGCCGAACCCACCTTGAGCTGTCCGGCATTGGCGGCGACGGCAAGGTGCACGATGGTCGCGTCCTCGGTCTCCCCGGAACGGGCCGACACCACCGGCAGGTAGCCGCGGCCGCGGGCGTAGTCGATGGCTTCGAAAGTTTCCGAAATGGTGCCTATCTGGTTCATCTTGATGAGCACCGCGTTATAGCAGCCTTCGTTCACTCCGCGGCGGATGCGCTCCACATTGGTGGCGAAGAGATCGTCGCCGACAAGTTGTACCCTTCCGCCCAGCCTGTCGGTAAGCATTTTCGCCCCCTCCCAGTCGTACTCGCTGACGCCGTCCTCGATGGAGATGATGGGGTAGCGATCGACCCAATCGCACAGCATGTCGATGAACTGTTCCCGCGAGAGCTTGCGTTTTTCCATATTGAGACAGTAAGCGCCCTCTTCCTGATCGTAGAATTCGCTGGAAGCGATGTCGAGGGCGATGGCCATGTCCTTCCCCGGTTGGTAGCCGGCACGCACTATAATCTCGGTCAAAAGCGACACGCCTTCCTCGTTTGTTTTGAAGCCGGTCGGCCACAATCCTCCCTCGTCGGCGAGCGACAGGGGCCTTCCCTGTTCGGCGAAGAGCCGCCTGGCGGCGATATAGACGTTGACGACCTTTTCATAGGCGGCGGCGAATGTCTTCTCCCCCAGGGGGACGACAAGGAAATCCTGGATGTCCACGGCATGGGCGGCATGGGCGCCGCCGCCGATAATCTGCACCATCGGCACCGGGAGGGTGGTGGCCAGCGCCCCGCCGAGGTAAGCGTACAGCGGCAGGCGGCAGTAATTCGCGGCCGCCCGGCAGGCAGCCATGGAACAGCCCAGGATGGCATTGGCTCCGAGACGGGACTTGTTCGCGGTGCCGTCCAGCCCGATCATCTTCCCGTCGATTTCCCGCTGGTTCCTGGCGTCCATCCCGATCAATGCCGGCGCCAGCGATTCCCGTATGTTCCGGAGCGCCTTGTCCACGTTTTTCCCGTCAAGGTTCCCGCCGCCGTCGCGCAATTCGATGGCTTCATACTTCCCGGTCGAGGCGCCGGAAGGGACCATCCCCCGCCCCAGCGTTCCGTCCTCCAGCCGGATGTCCGTTTCCACCGCGGGATTGCCGCGGGAATCGTAGATTCGCCTGGCCATCACCGCCTTGATCCTGTAGCCGCCCATTTCCCAAGTCTCCCGTCGGAGCCGTTGCCGCCCAAAACGGCTTGCAAAAACGTGGATGCGTCAAAACCCCTTGATGTTGCGGCCTCTTGCCGGAAGGCGAAGATTCTTGTTGATCAGCCTGTCGGCCAATATGGCTCCGGACGAAGAGCCGCCCTGTTGGGCTGACAGGAAATATATCGCGTCCATGATGCAGAGAAGCGCTATCCTGGCGGTCAGGGAGGAACTGATTTCGCCCACCCTGGGGAACGACGTGCAGAAATAGATGTCCGAAACCTTCTCCAGTGGCGTTTCCCTGTAATTGGCGATGCCTATGGTTATCGCCTTGTTCCTCTTCGCCGTCGCCAGGGCGCCCACGGCTGCCCGGCTCCTTCCCGAATTGGAAAAGCCGAAACATACCTGTTCCTTCCTGATCCTCGACGCCTGCAGAATCATCTGGTACTCGTCGGAATAGGCTTCGGCCGAAATGTCCAAATGGGCGAATCTGAGCGACTCCTCCATGGCGAAGCATCCCGATCGGCCCGTCCCGAAAAAAACCAGCCGGTCGGTTTTTTTTATCGCCGCCACCACTTTCAGGATATCCCCGGCGTCCACCTGGTCGAAGGTGTCGCGAAGGCTGAGAATGCTGCAATCGAAGATTTTCTTGATGATTGCCTCGCCGGAATCGTCCCGGCTGACGTCGGCGAACACCGTGTCCGGGGTGTCGGCCATGTCCTTGACAAGGTTGTGGCGCATTTGCTTCCAGTCGCGATAGCCGAGCGTTACGGCCAGCCTGCTTGCCGAGGCGACCGACACTCCGGCAAGCGACGCCACGTCCTTGATGGAATTGTTCACCACGTCGTCCGGCTTGCGACGAATGAATTCCGCCACCTTCGCCTCGCTCGGCGTCAGCGTCTTGTCGAAATTCTGCATGCGGCCAAGAACGGATGTCATGTGCGCTCCAGGCGATGGAACAATGCCGGCTGCCAACTGTATGCGAGGGCGATACGGCTCGGGGAACTGGCGGCTTTTCAGGGGAAGCAAGCAGATAAGATAATAACAATTTTTTTTTACAGTGTCAATTTTTTTTTGAAAATAATTTTCACGCTTGGCTAGATATACCGCCGGCGGCCAAGGAACGTCCAAGGGCATCGGGGAAGCCGGAGAGCGGCATAGCGGCGCAGTCCCTTCGCCAAGGGGACGGAGGAAAGACGCCGGGGGGCGCGTGCGGAAATGGCGGGGACACGGAAATAGCGAAGGCTGCTCGTGTGGCCATGAACTTCGTCAGGGAAATGTGCCCCATTCTTCGAAGTGGAACAGCCTGTCAATGGAACGGACGAAGGTAGCCTCTTGCAGCGCGAGGCGAGACATGACTGCGGAAGAGCCGGGTGGCGGAAATCTCCCCGCCCGGTTCTGGCGAGGGGCGGGGCAGGGAAACCTCCCCGCCTGCTCTACTACAGTGAGGGAAATGGTATAAGTTGGTTTTGCCCGCGCCCCCTTGCCGCTGTCGGCAACTTGGAATTGTGATTTTTGCCCGGAGAGGTTTTCACAATTTCAAGCCTCCGGCAGTATAACA
Organism: Planctomycetota bacterium; assembly: GCA_031278535.1. Lineage (GTDB taxonomy): Bacteria > Planctomycetota > SZUA-567 > SZUA-567 > SZUA-567 > JAJBSZ01. The sequence continues at coordinate 3,057 of JAITKH010000178.1, forward strand.
GCTGGCCATATGGCCGTGCGGACCGTCTACCGCCGTCCCGATCCCGAGCCAGCGTTGGCGACGACCCGGTCCAAACCCGGCATCAAGCTTGACATCCCCGAATGGCGCCATGTTCTGGCCGGGCGTCCCGCCGCCGACCGGCCGGTCTGCGAATGCCCGGGCTTGTACTGGGTGATAAGCATCTTCGAGCACGGCTGGATGACCCGCTACCGCCTCGGGGCGCTGTTTCTGAGTAAACTGAAATCCCCCTATTCCCATTCCGCAGGACGGGAAAAAGGGAGCGTCAATCAATTCGCGAACGGACGTATTCGGCTGCCGCCGGGATGAGAAGCGAAACGTCGCCGCCGGCGGGAAATCCTTCGACGCTCAGGCGATGGGAATAATTCAGTCGTTTCAGCATATCGAGAAAACCGGTCAACCGTGGTTCATGCCGGAACGGGGTGGGAATGCTGCGGTTCAAGACATTCGAGAAATGGCAATGGCGGATGCGGGAAAAATTCTCCTCCACGGCGGCGATGTTCTCATTTCCCAGGTCCAAATGGTAGAAATCCACAAAGCCCTTGATATTCGGGTGCCCGGACGCTTCGGCTAATCGCAGCCCGGCGCCGAAGGAATCGCCGATATTCCCCTCCAGACGGTTGAGATGCTCGATGACAAGGGTCACGCCATGCTTCTCCAGCTTCGGCCCCATGCGCCCGAGCAGGCCGGTCAACTGTTCCCAGGCGTTTTCCAAAGGAAATCCGAAGGGAACATTTCTGGCCGCCGCACTGCCGAAAACCATGATTTCCACGCCAAGCCTGACGGCAAGGGCGATGGCCCGATCGCAATATTCATCCACCTTGCGGTTATCCACCGACCCGCCGGTCAGGCGGATTCCCGGCTGGAAGAGATTGTTGAATGCCCGGCAGGGAAGGCCGGAAGAGAGGATTCGCTTCTCCATAGCCTTGAGTTCGTCGGGCTGCAGGGCCAGAAGCTGCGCCGCCGGCGCCTCGACGTAATCGAACCCGGCATCCCGGATTTGTTCCAGACAACTCAAGCCGGTCGTATCGCCCGGCCAGGCGAGCATATTCGAGCAAAAGCCAAGTTCCATTTTTTCTCCTTGTGTCCGAACGGACAAGCGGAATCAGGCGGGTGCGAAAGCAGAACGCCCGATCCAGGCCAGCGCTTTTGCGGGTTCAACGGCGGACGGCAGGATGATCGGTCCGGCACCGTCCCCGGGAAGATAGCAGAAGCGGGCGATTTCCTCTTCCAATTGTTTGAAAGGGAATCCGGGCATGGCTGGAATCCAGCCGCCGATAATGATGAAATCCGGATCCAGCAAATTGGTTTCCATGGCAATGGGATAGGCCATCATGGATAAATAATCGCGAAGAATGGGATGGTCCCCCAGTCTCAGGAAAATCTCCTCCAGCTCGGTGTCGGGGAAAATCATGGTATGAATCTGGCGGAGGCGAAGGCCGGCGCCGTAAATGTCGACGCAGCCGTTTTTGCCACAGAAGCAGGCGTCCTCGCGGCCGTGGACAGCGAGATGGGCGATGTTGCCGGCGGTTCCGTTTCGGCCGGCAATCGGTCCGCCCCGGTACCAGACGGCATTTTCAATATGCGTGCCGACATAGCAGCCGATGGCGAGGCAATCCCTTGGCAGATCGAGCATTTCCATATCCAGGGAAAGGAAAGCCAGGCTTCGACGCTGCATTGCCACCGGGACGCCCAGAGCGTCCGAAAGGGATTTCGCCAACGGAAAGTCGATAAGCCATTCGGCGGTCGGATGATTCGTAACCCGCGTTCCTCTCCTGTCGATGTCGCATCCCATCAGGAGGATGGCAGATGTTAAGCGGGCCGGCGCGGTCCGCGCCTTGGCTGTAAGCAGGGCAAGCAGCTTTTCCGGTTGTTCGGAAGGATCGCCGGAAAAATTGTCCAGGTTGAGAACCGTCAGATCGGAGATTTGCCGATCAGGCGAAACGAAGGCGGCCCTGACGCTGCCGGATGTTATTTCCATTGTGAAAATGCAGGTTTCCATGGAGGATCGGTTCATGCCGTGGGGATAATGAATATTTGGACGAAATAGGTGAACCCCGTGTCGGGATCGCGAATCGACGCCACGCCGGTGTGAGTGAAATCGGGCCGGAACATATTGTCGCGGTGTCTGGGAGAGTCGATCCATCCGCGCACCGCCTCCCGGGTGGGTGAACCGTATCCCTTGTTTCGAGCCAGGTTTTCACCGGCCCAAATCCAATCGAGACTGGACAGGCGACTTTCCAGGCGGCTTCCGTCCGATCCGGTATGGCTGAGCCGGCCCATCCACAATTGATCCCGGGCATGGCGGGCCGCCACCCTGTCCAATTCGGGACGCCGGACAAGATCGGGGAGCCCCCGGATGCGACGCTCCTCGTTTACCAGGCGATACGCCTCATACGCCGCCGAATCGTCCTGGAGAAGCCGGGCCGATACTCCCTTGACAGAACTGGCGCGGCTTCCCGGCGTCCCCGAACACCCGGCAAGGGCGGCAAGCGCCGCCGCCACTAACGGGACCATCTTCGTTCCCCGCTTCGCCATCGCCATTTCGTCTCTTCCTCTGGCCTTGCGGAGGATTCCGCACGATACGCGCAAGTATACCATATTTTAAAATTGCAGCCAAAATTTTTCGTCGGGAATCGGCGCCGCCGGGCAGGAACTACGCACGAGAGTTATCAACAAAACAGCCGTATTCCGGAAAAGGGCGCGGAAAAATCGGACGGAAGAATCGGCGGTTCCAGTACGTGGACTTTTTGAAATTATGCGGCCCAGGCGAGCGCATTGACAAGCAGTTCCTGAATTATCGTCAGGTTGGAGCGAGAGGACGACAAGGCATTAATTCTTTCACGCCATAGTTCCTTGCGTACATCAGCCAGCGCATCAAGGAAGGAGACGCGGTTCTTTTCGCCGTACCCTTCTCGTTGGATGACGGCGGTCTTTTCGCCTTCGCGCCCTATCCGGACCAGCCAGACGGCCCCATACACCAGGTATGAAAATGCCCCGGCCCGTTCTGGAGCGATGTCCTTCCAGCTCCGGGGTTGCTCGGCTCCCAGGTACTGCCTGACGTTGCGAAAGGTGTCCTCCACCGCCCGGCGGTTGGAGAAGTTGCTTCCCGACGAGGCGGGAGAGTCGGTCACATCGGTTGAGAAGAAGAAATCGTCCTTCTCCTTTTACAAGGCGTCTATTCAACACCAGGGAAAAGAATCGCCGTGCCGCTTTTCAACTTATTCCGGAAATTACAACCACAAAATTTCCAAAAGTCCCCTTGGAGAAGGCGAAGGAAATGGCTTCTGAATTGGCGCGGGAGCGGAAACAGGAAAAATCCAGAGGAGGCAAGGAAAACACGCGCTGATAGATATTGGATAACTTTTGATTTGATGGCCCATCCGGCACCCGGATGGGCCATTTTGCATGCAAATCCTCATTGCCCGAATTACCGCGCCATCAGCGCGAACACGCCCCATCCAAGATATTCCCGAGTGCATGCGGCGTAGCGTTCCGGTTCGGATGTCAGTTGTGCTCGAATTCCTTCCGCTAAATCGTCGTCAGGATTCGCTTCCAGCCATCGGCGCATGGTGAGCCACTTCGCCGCCTCGTATCTGTCCCAACCTTCCTGATCGGCCAAAACCATTTCCACCACGTCGTAGCCCAAGCCGCAGAACGATGCGATGAGTTCCGGCAGCAAGAGAAAGTCGGAGATTGCGCCGGCATGGCATTCCTTGGCGACATCTTCCGATGGCGGCATCCGCAACCAATATGGCTCGCCGACGAGGATGATTCCTCCCGGGCGGAGGCTTTTCGCCAGAAGTTCGATGGTGCCGGCGACACCTCCGCCGATCCATGTAGCGCCGACGCAGCCCGCCACGCCAACCTTTTCCTCGGCGACGTAACCTGCGGCGTCACCGTGGATGAACTCGACCCGATCAGCGACTCCAAGTTCTTCCGCGCGGAATTTCGCCTGCTCGGAGAACAACCGGCTCATGTCTATGCCGACGCCGACGATTCCGTAATCGCGCGCCCAGGTGCAGAGCATTTCACCCGAACCACTGCCAAGGTCGAGCACGCGAGTCCCCGGTTCCAGGCGCAAAGCCGCGCCAAGAGTGGCGTACTTTTCTTGCGTGAACGGGTTATGGATTCGGTGGGCGCTTTCGCTGATGTTGAAGATGCGTGGGATGTCCAATGCGGGAACCCCTTGTGCAAGGTTACTGTTTTTCATCGATCAAAAAGCGCTCCCGCTGTATGGCGTCATATAGTTTTTCGCCGCGTCGAAGCATTGCAACCCGTTCGGACAAGAATTCATGCTCTTGGGGATTCCCCATCACATTTTTCCGGTAATTTTCGACCCGTTTTGCCTGACCGCGCAGTGCTCGGCGCATGGCGTCAAGCGGAACCAATTTGTCGGGCGCGGCCTTCTCGCTGTCGCGATAGGCATGTTCCTTATAGGCTTCCGGAGTTTCGAGCAATTGCCTGTATACTTTCTCGCCGGCATTGAAGTCGGCAATACCTTGCTCTACAGATTTCAATGTCGAGGGCAATTGCGCGTATACAATGAGGTCATTTCGCTGGAATGCCTTTTCGGCAATCAGCAAATCACCAAATGAAGCCGTACAGACAAAATCGGTGAGGGTAGCCGCCGAACGCTTCATCGTGTCGCCGTATTGCTTTTCTACCCGCGATCTCGCGCGTTTTTCATAGGCAGTGGCCTGGGCGGCGGTCCAGGTCAAGAGATCGGCAAGTTTCTCCTCATTGATCATTCAACCAATCCTCGCCATACGCTTCATTGGCATGAGTAATGTTGTAGCGCTTCAACAGGAATTCCTTGCCCATAACTTCCGCGATTATTTTGGCCCAACGGGGATGGATGGGCATCTGTCTGATCAACCTGTCCGCTTCATCATAATCGCCGGTTCCGCAGGCATCGGCAGCCGCTTCAAATATGGCATCCCGCTCTTCGGCGGTGTATTTCTTTTGCAGATTGACTTCCATTGCGCTCGTCATAATTGAATCTCCCGTCACTTGCACTGGAATATGGCTGTCATCAGCCTGTGCCATCGCAATGAGTATACTCGTACCTTCCAGTCAAGGCAACTCCAGGCGAAAATCACTTCACCATTATTATGCTCCCTCGACCTCAAGCCCAAGGATTGGCAGGGGACGCCCCTTTCATCCCGTCACCGTCACCCCGGCCCTCGTGCTTGTGCGACCGAGGCTGACGGCGACGGGATTGCAGGGGCTTGTAACCCGAAGCATTGAAGGAAAAGACAACCGCACAACAATGCAGTTAAATTATAACGCTTTAAGTAACAAGGTATTTGTTTATGATTTTCCATAAATATTTTCTTAGTGGACTTTTTGAAATTATGCGGCCCAGGCGAGAGCATTGACAAGGAGTTCCTGAATTATCGCAAGGTTGGAACGAGAGGACGACATGGCAATAATTCTTTCACCCCATAGTTGTTTGCGTACGTCGGCCAAGGCGTCGAGGAAGGAGACGCGGTTCTTTTCGCCGTACCCTTCTCGTTGGAT
>JAITKH010000220.1 GCA_031278535.1 Planctomycetota bacterium
ATGCCCTACTGGCCTGAAAAGACTGAATCCCTGGATTCCGAAGTCGGTTTGCCTCGGAATCGACTTCCGATGCCCTCGGGGAATTCACTTCCCAGAAGGGGAAACCGGATGAACTGGAAGCACTCCACGCCCAGTCCCAAGCAAAGATCAAGCCTGTGCGGAGCACTACACTCCAGGGGAACCAGGGATTCCTCCCTCGCACTAAAAGTCCACTCCCTTGACAGTCCGCCGATTTCGCCTATACTCTTTCCCATATGAAACCGCCGGGAGTTCAACGCAAGGCGGAGATCGGCAACAGGTTATTTGCGCAATCCTGTTTCGCCGCACCATGCCCTGGCATACAATCTGGTTTCAGAACCGACCGGCATGATTGCGATCGGCCGGTGAAATTCTTCCGTGTATCTTTGCCGGAAGGAGGCGCAATGGGATTGTTCACGCTGAGTTCCGAATTTTCTCCGGCTGGACAACAACCCGAGGCAATCGAGAAGCTTGTCGCGGGCATCAGGCGGGAGAAACCTCATCAAACCCTGCTCGGCGTCACCGGATCCGGCAAAACTTTCGTCATGGCCAATGTTATCGCCAAGGCGGAAAAGCCCGCCCTGGTCCTTTCCCACAACAAAACGCTTACCGCTCAGCTCTATTCTGAATTCAGGCAATTTTTCCCAAATAACGCCGTTGAGTATTTTGTCTCATATTATGATTACTATCAGCCCGAGGCATACATTCCCCAGACGGACGCCTACATTGAAAAGGACGCCGCCATCAACGATGATTTGGAGCGCCTGCGCCTATCCGCCACTTCCGCCCTCCTCAGCCGCCGCGACGTGGTGGTCGTGGCGTCGGTGTCGTGCATCTACGGCCTTGGCCGGCCGCAGGAATACCAGGACATCGCCTTGACGGTCAGGATCGGCGACAAGTTGAACCGGCGGGAATTCCTGACCCGTTTGGTTCGAATGGAGTATGCGCGAAACGATTTCGATTTCCAACGCGGCAGTTTCCGTCTTCGCGGGGATGCCATCGACGTCTGGCCGGCGTATACCCAGACGGCTATCCGGGTGGAGACGTCCGGAGACGAGGTGGAGGGCATTCATGAATTTGCCCCCTTGACCGGCGAGCTTTTGATGCGTTACAAACATCGGGCGATTTTTCCCGCCACCCATTTCGTCCTGAGTGAGAGCGCCGCCGCCGGCGCCATCGGGAGCATCAACGAGGAATTGGCGGAGCAGCTTGCCCAGTTCAAGGCTCAGGAACGGCTGCTCGAAGCCCAGCGCCTCGAAAGCCGCACCCGATACGATTTGGAGATGATCGAGGAGATCGGGTATTGCAAGGGCATCGAGAATTATTCCCGCCATTTCGACGGCAGAAAACCGGGCGAAAGGCCGGCCTGCCTTTTCGACTACTTTCCCGACCGGGACTGGCTGCTTTTTGTGGACGAATCGCATGTCACCCTTCCCCAGGTGCGCGGCATGTACAACGGCGACCAGGCCAGGAAAAAGGTACTGGTCGAACATGGATTCCGTTTGCCTTCCGCCCTGGACAACAGGCCGCTTCGGTGGGAGGAATTCCAAACCGTACAACCCCAGGCAATCTATGTTTCCGCCACTCCCGCCCCTTATGAATTGGGGCTTTCGAATGAAGGGCCGGTCGAGCTTCTGGTACGCCCAACCGGTCTTGTGGATCCGCCTGTCGAGGTACGCCCGACCAGGAACCAAATCCCGGACATCATGAACGAAATCACCCTCCGGGCCGCCAAAGGCGAACGTTCCCTTGTCACCACCCTTACCAAACGGCTGGCCGAAGAGTTGGACTCCTACTGCCGCGAACGCGGCCTCAAAACCGCTTATCTCCACTCCGGCGTGCATACCCTGGATCGGGTGGAAATATTGCGGGACCTGCGTACCGGAACCTATGACGCCCTGATTGGAGTCAATCTTTTGCGCGAAGGGCTGGATTTGCCGGAAGTATCCCTGGTGGTCATCCTTGACGCCGACAAGGAGGGATTCCTCCGCAACTCCACCAGTCTCATCCAGATTATCGGCCGCTGCGCAAGAAACACCGCCGGCCGGGTCCTTTTCTATGCCGACCGGATTACCGACGCGATGCGCAAGACCATGGACGAGACCGGCCGCCGGCGCAAGGCCCAACTTGCCTTCAATGAGAAGCATCACATCATCCCGACCACGGTTTGCAGAAGCATTGAAACAGGATTGGAAGAATTCTTCGCCGCCGGCGAGGAGAAGATGATTTACATCCCCGCCCTGGGAGGATCCGTCGTGACCGGCAAGATCACCCCCGACGAGGAGATACGTCTTCTCCAAGACGGGATGGAGAAAGCGGCGGCGGAAATGCGCTTTGAAGAGGCGGCGCGATTGCGTGATCGTCTCCTGGAATTGAACGCTCCCATATCCTATGCCGGCAACCGGCCGAAACCGAGAATCAAAAAGGCGCGGGAACGGGGTCGCATCAGCCGGGGGAAAAGGAAGCGCGCCGGCCCCCGGGGCCTGGCGGACGTCTGAATCTCCCCGCTAATGCCAAAAACCGCGAATCCTCGCCAGCCGGCAACCGATAAAACCTTCGGGGCTTTTGAAACCGTTCCACCGCGGGATGGAAGACGTCACTTATGTTGTTGATTGGCAAGCGCATTCATTTCATGGGGATAGGAGGAATCGGAGTCAGCGCTCTGGCTGAAATGGCCTTGGCCGAAGGCGCCGCTGTCTCTGGATGCGATCGTACCGAAAACGATCTCACCAGAAAACTGGCGGCCAAAGGAATTGAAGTAAAGATCGGCCACCATCCCGATCATGCGATTGGAATCGATCTTCTTGTCCATACCAGCGCCGTGCCGCCGGATCATCCGGAACGCGCGGCGGCCGGCAATCGACAGGAAAAGCGCGGTCTCTTTCTCGCCCGTTTTCTTGATGCCCGCCCAAGCGCCGGCGTGGCTGGAACGCATGGCAAAACGACGACAACCTGGCTTATCGCCCACCTGCTGATTCAGGGAAACCTCGATCCGTCTGTTTTTGTGGGCGGCGTGGTATCCGACCTGCCGGACGGCAATCATCGCGAGGGGATCGGGCCGTTTGTGGCCGAATTGGACGAAAGCGACGAATCTTTTCTTCTGCCTAAACTGAAAGTGGCTGTCGTAACCAACATTGAATCGGATCATCTCAGCCATTACGGAACCGAAGATGCCCTCTTCGCCGCCTTTGATCGTTTCGCCGCCAATGCCGAAAAAAACGGCATCCTCGTCGCCGGCATCGACAATCCCGGATCCGCCCGACTCCTCAGCCGGAACCGCAGGGGAAAACGATCTTTTGGATTGTCGCCCGAAGCCGACATTCGAGGAGAAATCGGCTTCGCGGCGAAGGGGGAGACGCGTTTCCGCGCTTTCCGGTTCAATCGCGATCTTGGAGAATTTATCCTGCCCCTGCCGGGACGGCATAATGTCCAGAACGCCCTCGCGGCGATAGCCGTCGCCATGGAACTTGGCCTGGATGCCGATGTTGCCAGACGGGCCCTCGCTTCCGTCAAGGGAGTTGAACGGCGATTGGAGCGCCTGGGGACAATTGGCGATACGGCGCTTTACAGCGACTATGCCCATCATCCGACCGAGGCGGCGGCTTCACTGGCGGCTTTGCGCGAAAATCATGCCGGCCGCCTGCTGACGGTGTTTCAACCGCATCTCTACACCCGTACCCGCGACTATGCCGACGCCTTCGGGCAGGCGCTGGCCCGATCCGACGCCTTGATTTTGGCAGACGTCTACCCGGCGCGGGAGGAACCCATCCCCGGCGTTTCATCCGAACTTATTCTCGATTCCGCCAGAAGGATCAATCCCGACGCCTCCGGCCCTTTCCCCCTGGAAAAAGCGGCGACCGAAGCCGCAGCCCGAGCCGGTGATTTTGCCGCCGTTGTTTTTATGGGAGCGGGCGATATCGACGATGCCGCCCGCCGACTGGCAAGAAGGGGAGAAAAGCGGTGACGCTCCCTCCCTTTATCCGGGAAAATGTACCCTTGGCCGGCTTGACCACCTTCCGCATCGGCGGTCCGGCCCGTTGGCTGGCGGAACCCGCCAACCGAAGCGAACTTGGCATTGCGCTCGCTCTTGCCAGGGATTTCGGGGCTGAGGCAAAGATACTGGGAGGCGGCAGCAATCTCCTGGTTGCCGATGCCGGGTTTGCCGGCATGGCGATTCGCCCGATCAGGGGGGATTTCGGCATTCTGGAACCGGACGCGGATTCGCCCCTGATTTGGCGGGTGGGACCCGGCGTCCGCCTTGAACGCCTGTTGGCTGTTCTGGCCGATCACGGAGTGTCTGGCGCGGAATTTCTGGCAGGCATTCCCGGACTTGTCGGCGGCGCAGCGGCCATGAACGCCGGCGGAGCGGAATCGGGTTTTGGACAATTCATAACCCAAGCGGACTTTCTTCCTTTTGACGGCGACGAACAATGCCTTTCCGGCGCGGATTTGGTTTTTGCCTATCGGAGCAGCCCCTTCTTAAGCGGCGCGGCGATCGGTTTTCGCCTTGAATTTCGGCGGAGGGACGAAACGGAGGCGATCCAGGCGCGGATACGGACATTCCGGGAACAAAAACGCAAGGCGCAACCGCTGGATTCGCCTTCGGCGGGATGCGTTTTTCGGAATCCCCCGGGAAAGTCGGCAGGGGTCCTCCTCGACGCCGCCGGGTGCAAAGGATGGCGCGAGGGCGGAGCTCAAGTCAGCGGAAAGCATGCCAACTTCATTGTCAACCTCGGCGGCGCCACCGCCCGCGATACGGCGCTTCTGGCCGGGCGCATGCGTATGGCGGTAAGAAAGGCAACGGGAATCCGCCTGGAACCGGAAATCACCCTCTTGGGAGACGATCCGGCTTTCGCGGCATTGGGAGAAAGGCCGGCATGAGCGAAATAAAAATGAATCATTGCAATGATGCCGGAATAGCTGTTGTCTGCGGCGGGCCGGGAGGCGAGCGGGAAGTGTCGCTTGCGAGCGGAGAAAACGTGCATCAAGCGCTCCTTCGGGCCGGCGTGGAAAATGAATTGGTGATTTTCCCGGCCACAGAGCCGGAAAAGATGCTGGAAAACCTGTCCTGCCGCTTGGCGGTGATGATGTTTCACGGGAGCTTCGGCGAAGGCGGAACGGCCCAGCGCATCCTTGAGCGGCGCGGGATACTTTTCACCGGATCCGATTCGGCCGCTGCCGCCCTGGCCATGGACAAGAACGCCTCCAAACAAGTCTTTATCCGCAATGGAATTCCCACGCCGACCTGGGCGATCGGAAAGAGTCCCGACAGCTTGGCGGCGGCAGTCCGGGAACGGCGCCTTCGCTATCCCCTGTTCGTCAAACCCAACTCCGGCGGCAGTTCGGTCGGCGCCTCAAGGGTCGAGGGACCCGAGGATGTGGCGACGGCAGCCGAATTGGCCTTGTCCGACGACAGCTTGGCCCTTGCCGAAGAGCTCGTTCCGGGCCGGGAACTGACTATCGGCTGGCTGGACGGCGAAACGCTCCCCGTCATTGAACTGTTGACCGACGGAGTGTTTTACGATTACCGGGCCAAATACCTTTCCGACGCCACGCGCTACCTCTGCCCCGCCGATCTCCCGAAGGAAACTGCGGACGCAGTCCGAAATGCCGCTTCCGGCGCTCTTCTTGCAGTGGGGACAAGGGATATCGGAAGAGTTGACATGATTCTTGGTCCGAACGGCCCGAAAGTTCTTGAAGTAAACTCGCTGCCCGGCTTCACCGGCCACAGCCTGGTGCCCATGGCGGCGCAAGCGGCCGGGATGAGCCTGGAAAACCTTTGCCTTCGTTTGGTGGAACTGGCCGAAAGGCGGGAGGGAGAGCGGCCACGGCCATGATCGCGCGGACGACGCCCATGCCAAAAAGAGTCGGAACCGAGGTGCGGCGACACAAGCTGCTCCGTCGTCTGCTTCGCCAGGCATTATTCCTTTCGTTCTCACTCGTTATGTTCCTTCTGGTGATCGGCGGCGCCATCGCAGGCGCCATGTTGCTCTGGCGGGAAGCCATGCGGGACTCCCGCTTTCATTTGGATGGAGATATGCTGGGTCGATACGGCGCACTGCGGGAATGTCCGGAATCCGTGAATGAATTGGCGGCCATCGGCCGGCGATTTAACGGCCGCAGCCTATTCGATCCGTCGCTTCTCCCCGACCTTGAGCGGGAATTCGGCAGAAGCGTGTGGGTCAAAAAGATGCTGCGCCTCAGGCGCGCCTTCCCGAACCGAGTGGAAATGGAATATGTTCTACGCCTTCCGGCGGCCCAGGTTTGGCGCGATTCCCGTTATTGGCTGATCGACGGCGAGGGAATATTGCTGCCGACGGAAGGGACTGCGGAACCTTTCCAAAAGCTCCCGACACTCACCGGCGTCGCCGCCGCGACCTTTCTCCCCAATCCGAGGCCGGGAGAAATCTGGCGGGACGAGGGAATAATCGGGGCGCTGGAAATCATCCGTTCCTTCTGGGCTTCTCCTTTATATGAAATCCTGCCGGTGGAAAAAGTCGTCGTCAGCTCCGGATCGTTCCGACAGGGCGTTCGCGACAGGGAGAAACGCAGGCGTTACGAGATAGTCGCCGCCGAGGGGATTATCATCCGTTGGGGAACCCATAATCCGAGCCATGACGACGGCGAACCTTCGGCAGCTGAAAAGCTCCGTACGCTCAGCGAACTGCTCGCCGCTCCCGAAGCGATGGAGCCGGGAATCTGCCTCGATGTCAGAACCCGCCTCCCCGGTTTCACGTTGTTCAAATAGCCAGTTCTCCGCCGGCAAACGCTCCGAGAAGATTTTCCGGATCAACACTTGAAAAAAAACCGCATTTTCTTATCCTTTTCGACATGCTGAACGCCAGGTCTTTTTTTTCAGTGCAACGCGAGACGATCAATGGATGACGAAAAAACTGTCTATAATAATGATCCCGCATCTCTGGATCGCAATCCGGTCAAAGACATGCGTCGGTTTATCGATTTTCAGCACCGCACCCTGGCTCTCAAGAAATCAAAAACCATTGACAACGCTTTCGATGCGATGGAGGAACTCCTGATCGGCGTCGTGGATTTTTCTTATGTTACCCTCCAGTATCGCGACAAAGCGGGAAACTTCACCCCTCTCCGCCAGTTCTGCCCGGAAAGTCTTCCCATTGATCGTTCGCTGATGGAATGGATATTGAAAACCCAGGAGGTGTCTGTCCTGCCTATCGAGTCATCCATACAAGGCGAGAACCTGCATTCATTAGTTGGTCTTCCCTTCAGCAATCACCACCTTATGCTTCTCTGGCTGGAGGAGGAGGTTTCCGCCTTCACCCAGGAACAGGAAGCGCTTCTCACCATTCTGACCCGTGAAATGGCTGCCGTCCTCGACACCCACTATTACCGGATAAGCCTGGAAAAGGCCAATGCCGCCCTGGCCGACGTCATCGGTTCCATTCCCATCGGGCTGATTTCGCTTGGCCCGGAGAACGACATCCGAATTGTCAATCCGATAGCCGAAAAATGGCTTGGAATAGATTCCGCGCGAGCCATCGGAAACGACTTCCACCAGTTCCTTCCTCAGCTCCTGGTAAGCCTCATTGAGCGGTTATCCGCCGGAAACAGTTCCGAAGAAGCCGAATACGCGAATTCCGAGGCCATGCCCGAATTGAAGGAAGAGGGCGCCGGGGGCG